>NZ_CP030771.1:9880000-10130554 GCF_006088715.1 Streptomyces sp. YIM 121038 | reverse complement strand
TGTTGGTGACGTTCTCGTACTGGCCCCATTGTGGCCAGGTCGACCACCGCGTCATTCACCCACGCGTCGTCCAGGGCCGCGTCGTTGCCGGTGCTCCAGGCGTCGACGATGCGGTCCCAGTGGCGGACGTTGAGGGTACGGAACTGCACGACCCGCTGGTGGGGGCGGCTGACACGGGACTGGTTCAGGGGGTGGAACTCCACCCGAGTACCGCGGCCTTCACGATTGAGACGACTGGTCAGGTACCGGGCCACGTTACGGCGGCGCACCGTGCGGTAGGCCGTCTCGATGTGCTGCAGGTTCTGCTTGGAGGGGCTGCGCTGGCCGGCCAGCCAGGCCTTCAGGGTGCGGTCGGTGACGGTGAGGCCGGCCGCACGGGCCGCTTCACGGGCGTGGGGGGTGCGGGTGAGGTAGTGCAGACGGGCCATCAGACCACGGCGCGCGGTAATGGGCGTGGCGATGAATCCAGCGAGCCGGTCGAGCTGCCGGGCAACAGCCTCGTGGCCCTTGACGCCATGGGCACCGTACTTACCGAACTCCATCGTCCTTTCCGGCACTTTCCCCTCCTCCCATCACCATAATCGCTTGGTTACACACTACCGCAATTCCCGCTACTCCGCAGTGAGTTGACGGCCATTTCACAGGCTTTTCATCGCCGGAATTTCGAGGTGGTGATTGGGGTGTGTGTTCGACTGCTCGCTCGGGCGAGGAGGGATGTCCCGCATCCGGCAGACAGCGCCGGGCGTGGCGGTCTAGGTTGTCACAAAAGGAAGTTGGTTGGGTGTTCGGCTGATCCGCGGGCACCCCTGCAGAGCATCTCCGGGAGCTGATCGTGAAGGTGGATGCGGCCGTCCGGTCGGAGGCCGAGCTCGCGGCGTTCTACGACCACCAGGACGACGCCGTCGCCGCCATCATGCGGGTCTACACCCCCTCCCCCAGGGCGCGGCGTCCGCGGTTCCGGGCCCAGCTGCACATGGCGCCCGGGCTGGGCAAGACGTGGGTGGCCGCGCGGATCGCGGGCCTGGTCGCGGCGCGGGGGTCGTTGCTGATGGTGGTGCCCACACGGGCGCTCCTCGAGCAGACCTACCAGGTGCTGCGCGCGGCCGGACGCGGCGGGCCGGTGATCGCGGTGTACGCGCCGCGGGACGCCGCGCTGGCCGGTGAGCCGGGGGTGCGGGTGACGACGGACCCGCGGGTGGTGGCGTGGCACGCGAACGCCTTCGCCGCCCAGGGCGGCCGGTTCACGGTGCTGGCGACGTACGCGAGCGTGGAGAACTCACTGATTGCCGGGCACCGGCTGAGTGTGGAGCGGGACGGGGCGCGGCCGCTGCCGGAATGGGACCTGCTGGTGTGCGACGAGTCCCACCACACCGAGACCTCGCGGGTGTGGGGGCGGATCAACGAGCAGCACCTCGTGCCCGCGTGGCACCGGTTGTCGATGACGGCGACACCGCGGCTGCTGGGGGCGGTGCACTGGGATGAGCAGGGGCGGCTTCGGGCGAGTGATCCGGTGGTGCGGCTCTCAGAGCGCAGGCACGGCCCCGTCGCCTACCGGCTGGGGCTTCGGGAGGCACAGCGGCGCGGGAAGCTCGCGCACAGCCCCGTGGTGGCCGCCGAGGTCGACGAGGCGCGTCTGCGCGAGCTCGTCGCGGCGCGGGGACGGGCTGACGCGGGAGTGCGGGCGGAACTGCTCACCGCGTCGCTGGGGGCCGTGCTGCGGGCCGCAGGGCGGGTGGGGTGCCGGCGGCTGCTGACCTACCACTCCACTGTGGCTGGAGCACGCGCGGCCGCGGCCTCGCTGGCGCAGCTGGCGCGGGTGCTGCATGGGCAGGGGACGTCGGCGCCGCGGCGGGTGTGGGCCGCAGCCCTGCATGAGGGCACCCCGGCCAGGGAGCGGCAGCGGGCCTTGGCGGCGCTGGCGGCGGGCACAGATCTCCGGGGGCGGCCGGTGGACCTGGCGGTCGTGTGTTCCGTGCGGCTGCTGAGTGAAGGCGTGGATGTCCCGGCCGTCGACGCCGTCGCCCTCGTGGACCCGCGCGCGGCGCAGGGCGACCTCCTGCAGATCGCCGGACGCGCCGTGCGCTACGACCACGGGAACCCGGACAAGGTCGCCTCCATCATCGTGCCCGTCCTCCACCTCGCCCAGGCCGCTGACGACACGCTGGTCGGGCCGGACTGGGTGCCGGTGATCAACATGCTGCGCGCACTGGAGTCCTACGAACCCGACCACACCGACCGCGCAGACGAGGAGCCGGAGGGGCCGCAGGAAGCCGTACGGCGGCTGGAGCGTGCCGGGCGCAGCAGCAGCCGCGGCCCCCACCGCGTGCAGCCGGCCACGGAGGCGCGTGAGCGGGCCGAGGAACGCGCGCGCGAGCTCCAGCAGATGCTGGAGCTCACCCGGCAGCGCTCAGCGGCCGTGGTCGCGGACTGGCTGAAGATCACCGTGCTGTCCGACCCCGTCACCGCCGACACCGAACGCCTCATGCGCGCCGTCACCGCCTACCACCAGCGCACCGGGCACCTGCGGGTGCCGGTGGACTGGCAGGAATCCCTCCCCGTCGACTACAGCCGCATCCCCCTGCTCGAGAAGGAGAGCGAGGAGCAGCAGGAGCTGGCGGAGGGGCTCGGGGAGGATCTGGTGCCCGAGCTCGCGCAGGAGCCGCAGGTCGTGGTGCGGCTGGGGTGGGAGCTGGAGCGGGTACGGCGGCAGTGGCGCCGCGACCGCGACGACCTGCGCACCCTGGTCGCAGAGCTCGGGCCCGAGGAAGGCCTGGAGGTCTGGCGCGCGCGGCCGCGGCGGATGCCCGCGGACCTGGCTGCCCTGCTCGGCGAGTACGGGTTCGTGTGGGAACCCCGGGCCTCAGCACGGCAGCTCCTGGTCGAGGCAGCGCGGGAGTACGCGGACCGGTACGGACACCTCCTGCCCGGCATCGAGGAGACCATCAGCATCGATGGGCAGGAAGTACGCATCGGGAGACTGCTGAGCGAATGCCGCAGACCCTCCTGGGGCGCCCGGGACGAGGAGCAGGACGTTGCCCGCGTGCTGGAGAAGCTCGGCGTGTGGCGGGTGCGGGACGGCGCACCCTGGAACGCTGGGTGGGAACGCAAGCTCGTCCTCCTGGAAGCCTTCCACGCCCAGGGCGGGCGCCGCGGCGAACTCCTCACCGGACAGCGGGTCTTCCGCGGGGACGATCTCGGCAAGTGGCTGTGCGACCAGCACCGACGGTGGCCCCGGCTGGCAGAGGAGCAGCGCCAGGTGCTCCTGGAGCTGCGGATGGGGCCAGCCACGGGCGACAGGCGGGTCAAGACTGCGGGCGCGGCCCGCGTGCCACGCAGCCGCACGGAGCGGCTGATGGAAATCGTCACCGCCGCCCGCCAACACCTCGAGGAGATCGGCCCGCTCGTCGGCGAAGACGGCCGGCACTGTGTTCACGACACCTACCGGCCCCGCGTTAACGGCATCGAGGTACAGCTGCGGCGACGCCTCAACGCAGTGCGCTCCCGCTTCCCCACCTATCCCCCGCAGCAGCAGGCGCTGTTCGCAGGTCTCGGCCTGCCCTGGGCGGAGACGGCCCACGACAGCGCGCAGGAGCAGCTGGGCGGCCCGGTACCGGGGCATGCCCCGGACGGATCTGGAGGCACGATAGGGGTGTGAAATGGGATACGAGCGTCGAAGTCCGCGTCGAAGCGGGCTGGCAGGCAGTGCATGCTGAGGGACGGGTGCGGGGCGAGCTGCTGGAAGCGGCTTACGAGGAACCCCGCCTGCGGCGGCTGTTTCCCTGGACTGGGATGGGAGAGCTGCACTTCAGCCGCTGTACCGAACCACGGTGGACCTGGGACATCCCTTACATTCGGCCCGCCGCTGGCGGCACCTACCGGGTCTCCGGCCCGCTACGGAGCCAGACGGTAGGCCCGGCAGCCACAGCGCGGGAGGCCATCGCCATGGTGATCCAGCACCTCCCGTCAGGCTGCGGCCCCGCTTTCCTCGGCACCCCCGAGGAACTCGCAGCTCATGAAGCCGCAACACAGAAGCAGCAGACACACGAAGGCTGAAGAATCGGGCACGCGGCCGTGTGCCGGAATCTGACCGGCCAGGCCGGGAGCAAGCCGGCTGCGGCGACGTCATGAAGTTCCGTGTCCGTGGAGCAGCTGCTGCATCGGGGCGTGAGGGGTCGGCGGTCCCTTGTGCCAGTCAGTCCTGCTTGAGGGGGAGAATGAAGGGAAGGAATGCCAGGTGGATTTCCCGCTCGGCATCGTCGTTGGCTCGAATCACGAAGTCGTAGCGGCCGTCGGACGGCCGGGCATCAAGGGTCCGCTTGTGGTTCGGGTGCTCTTCGATCTTCTGGATCGCTTTGCGGATCGTGCTCGTCGCGTCTCCCCGTCGGATGAAGAGCAGCAGGGCGCCCTTTGAATCGCGCCACACGTGATACTTCAAGAGTTGGGTGAGTGCATCACCGACGACTTTAGGGCCGTCCCAGATTTTGCACTCCCCAATGAAGACATTGCGGTCTTCCACACGGACCAGGATGTCCGTCTTGCCGTCCCCGTTGAACAGCTCGCCCCCGCTTGCTCCCATGAACGTGCTGTTCAAGCTGACCAAGAGCAGGTTCCTGATGTCTTCCTCGCCCAGTTTGGCGATGGTTCCAGGGGTCCGCTCGAGAGCGTTACGGGAGTGCGTAATGACGCGAATTGCCTCTTCGTAGTCCTTCTCCAGGAGTTCCCATTCGGGCTGGAACGGCTGCGCGGCTACGGGATGGCGCCGGGGCATCACCTGCCGACGGCTGACGGGAACGGAGAACGCTGGCGGCCCGTCATGCTGCCGCACAGGGATCCCGAGAGCAGCTTCGAGCTCCCGATCGGCGAGGATCTTGCGCTTCCTGAGCGACACCCGCTCGGACACCGTCTTCCTCAGGAATTCGTTGTGGCCCGCGATCTCGGAACGTGCGCTGTCCAGGTTCTTCTCGATGATGTCGAGTTCATCATTGATCTTGTGCAGGACGACGGCGGGGTCAGAGGTCTTCCCACGCCAGATCACCTCGATCTCTGAGCCCACGATCTTCGCGGTCTGTCCGCTCAGCAACGACGTGTAGGCACCCGGGCGGTATCTCATCAGGTCCAGGTCGCCCTCGCAGGGCACCAAGAAGGTGATCTCAGTCTGCCGGATCTCCCGGCGCCCCATGAAATCGTCAACGGTCGAGATGTGGTCGCTCGAGGGCAGTCGCTGCATCCGGTCCCGATGCACCACGGGAGCCTGTGCTCCGTACTCATCGATCAAGTGCTCAATGATGTCGGTCTCGGGCGACGCCAACAGATCATCCGCGTCCCAGGCGTTGATCGCTTTCATGGCCTTGTCCAGGCGACCTGCAAGAAGTTGCCGGAGACTGCCTTTACCGAATGGCCCACTGTGCTCACGCATGCCCCCATTGTGAACACCACCACTGACAATCGGTACGAGGGCAGCGGTACGCAGGATGCGTACGGCTTCGTCGGCAGGGCGGGCCGCCGAGTCCTGGACGCAGCCGCCAGCACCAGAGGACCGAAGCCGTCGCGGTGACAGCCCCGGGCCCGCTGTGCACTTCTACGCGAGCGCCCTGCCCAACGAGTGCCCTGCACCCTGGTCATGAGCCGGGGTGCCGGCGGAACACGGTCAGGCACAGGCCACACAGCACGGGTCCTTGCTCATAGAAGAACGGTGTGACCTGCTGGCGGCGGGGCGGGACGCATTCACAGGCGATCGCGAAGCGGGTACCGGACCGGGCGGTGCGCGGGGCTTCGACCATCTGGACGGCGGCTTGGAGCTGGACGGCGGCCGCGGCGTCGAGTGCGGTGATGACGTCGGTCCACCGGGCGGCCTCGGTGTCGGTGAGGATGCTGTGGGCCCTGCCGACAAAGGGGTCCGAGCGGCGGGGCGGCAGCAGACCCACCTCCCGGGCCAGGTACGCGCTTGTTGTGCCAGCGTCGGTCGCCGCCGCTGACATCGGTGATCCCCCGGTTCAGGGCCAGCCCGTGGGCGGCATGGTGCAGCAGCCCTTCCAGCATCAGACGCACTCCGTGGCTCAAGGTGGCGGCTGCGACCTGCAGTTCCATGACCAGGCGGCCGTCGCGGACGAAGCGGCGGCCTGTGCGCAGCGTGGTGCACCTGGTGGGATCGTGCTTGCTGGCGGTGGGCGGGGTGGTGACACAGATGTCCGGCACGGCCGGGTGGCGGGCGCGGATTTCCTTCCACACGGTCTCGATCGCGCTGATGATGACCGCGCCGTGGGCGACCGGTGCGGTGCTGGGCCGGACCGGCTCCAGACGGGCAGTGGCTTGGGCGGTGGGGGGCGGGCTGGTCACGGCGTGGTGCCTTCCGAGGTGGGTGGGATCCGCGGGCCCGCGATTGCAGGGCTCGGGGGAGGTTGTATCGGGTGTGAGGCCTGGTAGGCGTTGGGGGCGCGGGCGCGGCGGGGGCGGGGGTGTTGTCGGGGGGCTGGGGGGGTCCATCTCGTCCAGGCCGTCCAGGACCGGCAGTACCAGGTGGTGGCGGACCACAGCGAACGTCCGCAACGCCCGCTGATGACCCCTCTATGTCGTTTCTTTTGGATCATCTGGTCGCGATGATCCGACGTGCCCCGTCTGCTGGAGGTGCCCGCCGGGGCGGGTGTTTTGCCCCGGCGGTGGTGAGCCGTCCTGATCAGGGGTTGTCGCCGTCCGGCGGCGGGGGCGCGGACTGCTGGATACGTTCGCGCTCGACATCAGCGTTGATCTTCGTGCGGCGGGTCTCGCCGCGCTGCTCAAGGTGCGTCTTGACCATGGTTCCGGTCTGGCGCACCGTCTCGACGCCCACGGCGCCGGTGGCCATCGCCTCGTAGCAGGCGGAGCCGACCAGCGATTCGTTGAGTGCGGGATCGTAAGGATGGCCCGGGGTGGGCCCATTCGTCGTCATGACCTCATGTTCTGGGCCCGGCGCCTCACCGAGCCAGCATCTGCGGCCGAACGGGTGGGTGTACCGGAGGGCTGGAGGGTGCAGTGCCCGTGTTCAGCCCCAGGGGTGGCCTGACAGATTTAGCCGAACGGGCTCCCCGGGCCGTGCCGGGGCGATAGACCGGACATGACGAACAGTCAAGCACCGGGACGCCCGCAGGGAGGGAGCACCACATGACACGTGCTGCAGAGGGTCGCGGAGTGGAGGGGAGTCAAGACGGTTCGATGACCGAGACCGAGTCGATCTTCACGCTGCCGTACACCGCCGACATCACCCGCGCCGACGTCGATGCATTGGACGCCTTCATGACCGCCCGGCTGCACGAGCTGCGCCTGGCGCACCGCAACGACCCCGAGGTCTGCCGGGTAACCCACGGCCTGGGGGCCGCGATCAATCGGCAGCTGTTCGAGCTGCGCCGCGACTTCGCCGACGACGGCACCGCCGAGGCGCTGGAGGCCCGGATGGGGCACTGGAACGAGCTCTGCCGGCTCACCGCGGGCTGGCGGGACACCGAGGGATATGACGTCGACCGCTGGCAGCAAGTCGCTTTCCGCGAAGCCCGGCAGGCTGCCGAGGCAAAGAACCACAGCGACTGGTGGGAGGCCCAGCAGGCGGCGGATGCGGTGGTGGCGGACGAGCGCGCCCGGCGGGCCCACCCATGACCGCGGACCGGCCGGTGTGCCTGCTGCGCTACGCCGACGAGCTGACCTGGGCCGACGTCGAGGCGGTCCACGACTACCTCATGGATGGGGTCCGCCCGCTGGCCTACGACGGCCCGTCCGGCAACGCACAGAGGACCGCCCTCGGCTTCGCCACCGCGCTCACCCACCTGGCCGCCGCCCTGCACCACGACCTCCTCTACCGGCAGAGCGCCGGGCCTGCCGTCGAGGCCGAGCGGCTGCGCCGGGTGCGCGCCACCTGGAACAGCGTGTGGCACCTGGCCGCTCCGTGGCGCGGCGCCGAGGGCTACGACGCCCGGCGCTGGCTCCAGCTCACCTATCTCACCCGCCACGACGAGAAGGAGCACACCGCCCGATGAGCATCCTGCAGGCCACCGCCGACGCCGCGGCCACGCCCGAGACAAGGGAGCATGTGACGGGCGCTCAGCCCGGCGGCCGTCAGCGGACTCGGGAGGCGAATGGATGGCGTTGCTAGCCGCGCTCGGCGACGGCGGCCAGCGCATCACCGTCCACGTCGCCGACCAGGACGGCGCCGCACTCGTCATGGCGCTCTCCCACCAGGACGGGCCCGGCCCAAGCGGCGAGGCGTTCCTGGAGGAGATCGCTGCGCTGGGGGTGCTTTCCTGCGGGGCCGACACCGGACGCGACGAGCCGGGCAACCGGCTCTGGGCTCTGCTGGAGCTGTAGGCCAGGCTCGTAGAGGTCGTCTCACAGGTAGCGGATGTATTCCAGCTGGTCGCTGGCGAGCCACTGGGCTCCGTCCGGGCCGCCCGGCCCCTGCCGTTGGTGGAGTCGGTTGCGTCATCCCAGCGAAATCGGGCCGATCGGACCGCCGGCCACCGAGTCCCGGCAGGCGAGGCAACCGGCGTCGGCGCAGTGGGTGACGCCCTGATCGGAGATCATGGCGTCGACCGCGGCGGCAAGGGTCTCCTTCGCTGGGTAGACGCTCCACAGGCACCCGCCCACCCGGGCAGTGCGTGCCAGCGGCTGCAGCCAGGGTCCCAAGCGTGGGAATCCCTCTGAGCACGAGCCTGTCTCCACCATGATCACTCGGTCGTCTGCTGTGCGCGCCCAGCGGATGGGCAGCTGTCGGCCGGAATCCTGTTCGGCCAGGTGGAGCGCGGTCATCCGGTTCAGTCCGACACCCACCAGAAGGATGGAGCCGTTGGTGTCTGCAAGGGCACGCACGGGTCCATACACATTGGTCGGGGTCTGAGTGTCGACGAGTTCGGCGGCTTGTGGCCCGATGGCTGCGAAGGAATTGAGCGGGTGCTGGCCGCGCCTCGCCGCGCCTCGGGCGAGCAGTCGGGTCGGCAGTACGCCCATGCCTGGGTTGATGACGCCGCAGTCGACGGTGTAGTGGGCGGCTGCCTCGGGTCTGGCCGCCGCCTCGTCGGGCAGAGCCGCGTAGTCGATGCCGTTGCGGGCCGGGCGCATCGTAATTGGTGGAATGACGCCGAACTGCGGTTCGGTGAACGACGGGACCAACACGGTGCAGCCGCGGGAGAGCAAGGCGTCCAGTACAGCGTCCGCTCCGCCCTCGATGGGCTCGCCGAAGGACCGAAGCGATGCATGGATCATGACCGGCCGTTGCGCCAGTGCCAGTTCGTCGATGGTTGCGACGAGTTGTTCGGCAGTGATCACCATGATGCCGCGTTCCCTTCTGTCCGGTGCTCCGCGTGATCTGAGTGGTGAGTTGTGAAGTGTTCTCAGGCGACGTGGCGTGCGTCGGCGACTTGACCGTGCTCGAGCTGCTGGAGTGCCGAAAGGGTCGCCAGTGTGTCGGGGTGGGGCTCTCCGAGCACCCGGCGCCGGGCCCTCAGGACCTTCTCGTACTCCGCCGCCGCCTCGTTCCAACGACTTTGCAGGGTCAGGACCCAGGCCAGTTCGTGGTGGGCGGACAGGGTGTGGTGGTGCTCGTCGCTGAGTATCCGCAGGCGCGCGTCCAGCAGTTGCCGGTACATCACCTCCGCTTCGGTAGACCTACCGCGCCTGGCCATAATCCACGCCAACTCGTGGATTGTCGTCAGTGTGTGCGGATGTTCCTCGCCGAGTACCTGTCGCCGGGTCCGCAGGACGGGCTGCAGCTCGGCCTCGGCCTCCTCCAGCCGCCCCTGGTTCGCCAGCGCCCAGCCGAGTTCGTGACCGGTGTACAGAGTGGCGATGTGCTCCTCACCGAGTGTCCTTTGGAGAGCGGGCAGGACACTCCGGTAGCCGCTCTCCGCCTCTGCCCAGCGTTTTTGGGCGGCGGCGACCCAGGCCAGCTCGTGGCGGGTGACCAGCGTGTCGGGATGATCCTCGCCGAGTATCCGCCGACGTGCCAGGTACACCAGTCGGTACATGCCCTCCGCTTGGTCGTGGCCGCCCATGGTGGCCGTCTCCCACGCAAGCTGGTGCTGGAGTTGGAGGATCAGAGGGTGATCCTCACCGAGGCTGGACGCGTGGTCCAACGCAGCACGGCACAAGCTTTCGCCGACACTGATGGCTCCACTCTGGTCGAGGGCGCAAGCTGTGGTGCAGGCGGCTGAGATCAGCGCTGCGAGGGGCTCATGCACCAAGTGCAGGGCAACAGTGCCGAACAGGGCATGCAGATGCGCACCGATCAACTGGAAGCGTCGCCAGTCGGCGGGCGCGTACGGACTCAGACCGGACAGGGCCGAGGTGATGAGATCGACGGCGACTCGCCGAACGCGATCCGCGTCCGGCTCGCCCGGGCGCGCGACGCCCGACGCCAGGTGAATACGGTTGCTGTCAGCCACCACCGGGTGGATGACGATCGCAGTCTGCGGACCGGATATCCGCGCTTCGATCAGGCCCAGCCTGCTCAGGCCGCGCAGCGCCGTCTCTAGTTGGTCTGCGTCGCTCTCGTCCCCCTCACCGGCATGGCCAGCGGCTGGCGGCCGAAGCAGGCACGCGAGGTAGCGTACGTCGAGCAGGTCCAGCGGTATCGAGGTTGCGGCGGCCCAGCAGGAGAGCAGGCGGAGCAGGGGACGCGCGTGCGGCACTCCGCATCGCGCCAGATCGTCCAGGGAGATTTCCCACGTCCGCGTCACCATGGCGCGAGACTCCGCCTGAGGGTCGTCCAGTAGCGGCGCCCTCCCAGCGCTGTCGAGTGCGTGGTGGTAGGCGGTGAAGGTTCGCCACCGCGCAACGGCGGAGTCCAGATATGTTCCGGCGAGATACAGCGCCAGTGGCAGGCCGCCCAGCCGCTGGGCCAGCAGCCGCGCTCCGGCCTCGTCTCCCGCCTGGGGGGCCAGGTCGAGCAACACCCGGACGCTGGCGTCCTCATCCACCGGACCTATGGGACGCACCTTGGCGTGCCGCCCCCACGTTCGCGGGTCGCAGTCCCGGCTTGTCACCACGGTCAGTCCGCACGGGGACGGACGTATCCAGCCGGTTCCGTCACTCACCGCTGATCCGCCTCCCGCGACGGAACGCCTCCATCCGCCCCGCCATCTCGACATACCCCCGGCAAGCACCGCAGGATCGTCAGCGTTATCGAAGATCAACAGCCATCCGGGCGCTGTCTGCTCCAGCAGCGACCAGAACCGGTCAGGGGCGTCCGGCGCCCCTGATGCCACAGCATGCAGGTCGGCGGGGGTGGCATCCAGCTGCCGGGCGACCGTGACCAGCCCGGCCGTGAGACTCAACTCATCCGCGGCCGAAATCCACCACACCCGCCTGCCCCGACGGCGCACCCTCCTTCCGCGGAGAGCACGCTCGGCCAGCGCCACCGCCACCGTCGACTTGCCGACACCACCAAGCCCGACAAGCACAATGGTTGCCGCCGGGGGCCTGCGCAACCACTCCTGCAACTGTCCCAGCACCAGGTCGCGGCCGCGCGTCTCGACCGGCAACCGCCCAGTGGGCGGCACCACCGACGCCCCCAGCACCGACGGCGTCCGCGGCACCGGGTCCTGACGGTTGTCCACCGGCTGGACCCGTAACTGGATCCACGTCATACCTAACCCGGCACACGTCCCCAACGTGCCCGCCGCCGTCCACACCAGGCTCGCGTCCACCAGTCCCCCCGGAATAGAGCGCCTAGGGCTCCGTGACACAGACTTCCAGCCGTGCTCTGCGCATAAACCAGCGCAATGACGCAGCCGTGGAACACAGGGAGGCGCTCCACGGCAGTCCGCGGGACGAAGTACGCACCACACACAGGTCGAAGATGCGTGAAGGCCTTGATGCGGCTCCGCGAAGCCAGCCTCCGCGGCAACAGGCGCCTACGCGTACCTGTGGACTGGCACGAAACCCTCCCCCTCGGCTACACCCGCGTCCCTCTGTTCAAGAAGAAGGACAAGGAGCAGCAGAAGGTGGCGGAGGAACACGAGCAGGATCAGGTGCCCGAGCTCGCGGGAAGGCAGGAGCTGGCGCAGGAACAGAAGCCCGAGTCCGACCTGGACCGGGCCGCAGGACAGGGTCAGGAGCAGGTGGAAATGCAGGACCGGGAGCGGGCCGAGGGACAGGCAGGGGGGGCGGGGGCGAAAGTCGACGGAGAAGCAGGAGCGGGCTGTGGGGCTAGGGGTCGTGGTGGTCCGGCTGGAGCGGGTGCGGCGGCAGTGGCGCCGCACCCGCGACGCCCTGCGCACCCTGACCGCCGAGCTCGGCCCCGAGGAAGGGCTAGAGGTCTGGCATGGGCGGCCGCGGCGGGTGCCCGCGGACCTGTCCGCCCTGTTTGGCGAATACGGGTGCATGGGAAAGCCGCAGGCGTCGGCCCGGCAACTGCTGCTGGAGGCGGCTCGGTTGCACGCATAGCCATATGGGCACCGCCTGCCCGGCATCGAGGAGACCATCAGCGCCGACGGGCAGGACGTGCGGATAGGGAGACTGCTGAGCGAGTGCCGCCGACCCGCTTACGGTGCGCGGGAGCAGGAACGCGACGTGGTCCGCGCGCTGGAGGAGCTCGGCGTGTGGCGGGTACAGGACGGAGCACCCTGGAACGCCGCCTTCGAGCGCAAACTCGTCCTGCTGGAAGCCTTCTACAAAGAGGGCGGGCGCCGCGGCGAACTCCTCACCGGACAGCGGATCTTCCGCGGCGATGATCTCGGCAAGTGGCTGTGCGACCAGCACCGCAGGTGGCCCCGGCTGGCAGAGGAGCAGCGCGCGGCGCTCCTGGAGCTGCGGATCGGACCGGCCACAGGCGACCGGCGGGTCAAGACCGCGGGCGCGGCGCGTGTGCCGCGCTCGCGTACCGAGCGGCTGATGGAGATCGTCACCGCTGCCCGTCAGTATCTGGAGGACGTCGGGCCGCTGGTCGGCGAGGACGGCAGGACTTGCGTCCACGACACCTACCGGCCCCGCATCAACGGCATCGAGGTGCAGCTGCGGCGGCGGCTGAACGCGGTGCGCTCCCGCTTCCACACCTACCCCCCACAACAGTAAGCCCTCTTCCACGGCCTTGGCCTGCCCTGGACACAGACCGCAGACCACGGCACGCGGGAGCAGGCACAGCAGCGGGAAGACGGCAGGCAGTGACGGTGTCCACAGGGCGTGAGCCACGTTGTGTGGGGTGTGGCCGAAGAACCTGACGCCAGCGCCTCCACACCACACGCCAACGACAGGCCCGACTCACCGGTGAGCAGCTCCAGCAACTCGCCGACCTCGGACTCCACTGGGCAGCAGATGGACAACGGGCATATAGCTGAAGGGGAGCCTGTCATCCCGTACTTGATCAGATGCTTTGTCCGTGCCATGCCTGGTAGACGGCGATGGCAGTCGTGACGGCAGTCGCCACGACGGGTGTCCACAACCGTACGGTCCTGGCCCAGTTTCGGTTCCTGCGCCGCCCCTCGGACCATGTCTTGTGGTGTGCTGATTTCTTGCCGTGCATCTGTCTCTCCCGTTGGTCCCGTCCCCGATGTCTTGTTGGGACCAGCGTGTGTCTGCAGCATTCCCACAGTCACGGGAGTGTCCGACCGGGGGCACGGGAGGAGCGGGTCATGGCACTGCTCCGAGACCTGCGGTGCGCGCCATGGTGATGAGCTGCGCGCGGTCGGTGGCGCCGAGTTTGGCTTTGATGTCGGTCACAGCGTTCTCGACCCGCTTGGTGCTGATGCCTAGGCGGGCCGCGGCGCTGGCGGTGGTCTGCTTCGGGGTAGCGATGATGTTGAGGATCTCCCTTTCCCTGGAGGTCAGTTGGGGGAAGGCGGCTTCGCGTCGGGCTGTGCGCAGGTCATCGAACCAGGGGCGCATGCGGGCCGTGTCGGAGAGGTTGAAGATCCACGCGCCGGCGGCGACGTCGCGCACCGCGCGGATGATCTGTGTGACGTCTCCGGCCTTCATGAGGAAGCCCGAGGCGCCGGCTCGCATCGCGGCCATGACGTTGGGGTCTGCCTCGTACTCGGAGTGGACGAGAACCTTGGTTCCGGGGCGGGCTTTTTGGATTTCCTGGGTCGCCCACAGTCCGCTGCCGTTGGGCATTCGTACGTCCATGACGACGACGTCGGGACGGAGCTTGATGGTCTGCTCCACGGCTTCGTGGCCGTCGCTGGCTTCGGCGACGACGGTGATGCCGGGATCGGATTCCAGCAGTACGCGCAGTCCGTACCGGGTGAAGGCGTGGTCGTCGGCGATGACGACACGAATGTCCTGGTCCGTCATGTGATCCCGCCCTTCACTGTCTGTTTGCTGTGTTGTGTTTCTGCGCCGGGCAGGGAAGGCGGCAGGCGCGTGACGACTTCGGTGCCTTGGCCGGCACGCGGATGGATCTGGCAGGTTCCGCCGATCTCGGCGGCACGTTCGCGCATGGACCCCATCCCCACCCCGGGCCGGAAGCGGTCGGGAAGTCCCCTGCCGTCGTCCGCGACGGTCAGCACGAGAGCACCGCCCAGTTCGACGGTCACCCAGCAGTTATCGGCGTGGGCGTGCCGGAGGACGTTGGCGACCGCCTCGGCCACGATCCAGTAGGCCGCTTCCTCGGTTGCCGCGGGCAGCCGCGGGATCTCGTCGGGCAGTGCGGGGTGCACGGTCAGCGGCACGCGCTCGAGATAGATCAGAACGGCTTCACGCAGCCCCAGCTGATCGACCGGTGAGCGCAAGCCCGTGGAGATCCGGCGCAGGTCTTCGGTTCCTTGGCGCATATGGACCAGGGCGGTGGTCAGCAGTCCGTGCGTGGCGTCGAGGTCGGTGTGCAGCTTGGTGAGGGCCGCTTGGAGGGTCCAGGTGGCTCCGGTGAGCACGGGGCCAACCCTGTCGTGGAGGTCTCTGGCCAGTCGGCGGCGTTCTTCGGCCGCCGCGGCGACCGCGTGCTCTTGCGCGCTCAGCAGGGCCAGCGACAGCCGCACGGCTGATGCGGCCTGCGCGACGTGCCGGGCCACGTCCCGCAGCAGGCGAAGATCCGCCGCCGAGAAGCGCTCGTCCAAGGGGCGGAGCCCGACCATCAGGAGGCCGATCTCTTCGCTCTGATGTACCAGGGGTAGTTTCAGCGGTTCCCGGACCTCGGTGCCGTGGGTGGCTACGCGCATCCGGTCGATGCCCGTCGCCGAAGTGCTGTCCAGTTCGATGGCCACGTAGGGCAGACGCAGAGCTTCGGCCACGGTCGCAGCAGCTTCGGGCAGGATCTTCTTCGGATCGCTCGTTGCTTCCATACGGCGGCCGAGCAGGGCCAGTGCCGTATAAGGGTCATCCCTCAGGCCATAGACGAGCCGGCTCACCGAGCGCTGGAGCAGCGTGCGCAGGGGCTGCAGCACCACGGCCACCACGCCCGTCGCGAGCAACGGAGCCACCCCGGAGGCCGAACGTTGCAGCAGCAGCCCGAATGCGCTGACGATGCCGATGTAGAGGCCGACGACACCGGCGGTCAGTCCGGCGTAGATGAGCGTGCTGCTGAGCATCCGGTCGATGTCGAACAGGTTGTGGCGCAAGATCGCGATAGTGATGGCCGTGCCGAGGAGTACCGGCGCCAGATCAACAGCAATCGTTCCGGCAGGGTTGTCTCCCACCAGGATCTGTATCGCCACCAGGAGGATGGTCATCATGGTGGCCCAGGCCACCCAGTTCAGCTGCCGGCGCAGAAGCCCGGTGGAGTTCCGATACCGAAACAGCAACGAGGAAACCGACACCAGAAAGGGGACAAGGATCGCAAATACCGACACGAGGCCCACGTGGGTCACGCTGAACAGCAGTGCTGCGATGCCCACCGGGTTGGAGACCGAGGGAAAGTACCCGAACCCCAGCGGCCCCGGAGCGAAAGCCCCGATGGACACGCTGATGAGCCCGCAGACACTCACGTACCGGGCGGCGAACCGCCAGCGCACAGACGACAGATGGCCGTTGGGGAAGAGCAGGAAGAGGAACATCAGCGGGAAGATGAAGAGCACGAAGCCCCAGCTGCTGATCCAGGCAGCCAGCACGCCGCCCGACAGCTCCCGCGGCACCGCATAGAGCCCATAGGAATGGCTCAGGAGGTCGAGGGACGCACCGAATCCGGCGGCCAGCAGCAGCCACCCCGCGGGATTGCATGGTCGGCGGGTCGCCGCCAGCAGCCCAAGCGTTGCGAAAATCAGACCGGTCGGGGATTCCGCGGCGATCAGCCACCACGGGTGATATTCCGGGCGTGGCGTTGCACGCGACAGGACTGCGAAGACGCCATTCGCAGTTGCGGTGGCCATCGCAGCGATACACAGGCCCCAGGCTGTTCGCTTCGTCGCCAAACGTGACAGCCAGCCCAGTATGCGGGGAGTCGCCGTGTGCGCCGTGTGAGCTCCCGTGAGCTCGTTCATGGCTCACCTCCAGCACGGTCACTGTCGCGGTGGCGTGGTCCCGGCTGCAAGGGACTCGCCTCCCGGGTTGCCGGGAGCTGTGCGCCGGGCAGGCTGCGGGGAAGACGTGCGATGTACGCGCGGCCGCCGCCGGAGCGGGCACGGAACTCGCACATGCCCCCGATCGCGATGGCACATTCCCGTATCGAGGCCAGCCCTTCGCTCGGCCGAGCGGCTCCGGGCGGTCCCTGGCCGTCGTCGGCAACGGTCAATGTGAGGTGCCCGTCGCTCAGTTCCAGGCTCACCCAGCAGCATGCGGCGCGAGCGTGCCGGAGCACATCGGTTACCGCCTCGGTCAGGATTCGGTACACCGCCTCCTCGACCGCCGCAGGCATCGGGGGGAGCAGGTCGGGCATGTCGGTGTGCACGGTCACGGGGACGCGGTCGAGGTAAGCCAGAACGGCCTCACGCAGCCCCAGCTGATCGACGGGTGAGCGCAGCCCCAGCGCGATCCAGCGCAGGTCGTCGGAGCCCTGCCGGATATGGACCAGTGCCCCGGTCACGAGGTCAGCGGCCCTGCTGGGGTCGGTGTGCACTGCCGCGCAGGCCGTCTCTACGGCCGAGGCGGCATGGCTGAGCACCGGTCCGACACTGTCGTGGAGGTCCCGGGCCAGGTGCCTGCGCTCCTCGGCCCGTGCAGTCACCGCCCGCTCCTGCTCCTGCAGCAGGGCCAGCGACAGCCGTACCCCCGCTGCCGCCTGCGCGAGGTGGCGGGCCACGTCCGCGAGCAGACGCAGGTCCGCGCCCGAGAAGCCGTCCTCGGCCGCTCTCGCCGCGACCGCTAGCGTGCCGATCTCCTCGCCTTGATGGACCAGCGCGAGCCGCAGCGCCACGGGGCGCTCGGCTCCGTGTACCGCGAGGCGGCCTCCTGCGGCGCCGTATGCCGCCGCACGCTTCACTTCGACGGCTACGTAGGGCAGGCGCAGGGCCTTGGCGATGGTCGCGACGGCCTCGGGCAGCAGCTGGCGGGGGGCGAGCACCGTCTCCAGGCGGCGGTCGAGGCCGGCCAGTACCGCGTACGGATCCTCCCTCAGCCCGTAGACCAGACGATTGACCACGCGCTGCAGCAGCGCACGCAAGGGCTGGAGGACGACCGCCACGACACCGGTCGCCAGCAGGGGAGCCTTCGCGGTGATGAAACGCTGCGACATCAGTGCGAACAGGCTCACGGCGCCGATGTAGAGTCCGGCCACACCCGCGGTCATCCCCAGGTACAGCAACGACCGGCTCAACAGGCGGTCGATATCGAAGAGGTTGTGGCGGACGATCGCGATCGCGATGGACACGCTGAACGTCACGAGGATCAGATCGATAGCGACGCTGATCCAGGGGTCCTGGAGCAGCACCGCCCCCGCCAGCATGACCAGGCTCGCCAGCGCCGCGAACGCCACCCATTTGAACTGCTGCCGGGACTTTGCATTCGTGCGGCGGTAGCGGGCCAGGAGTGAGAGGGCGCAGAGCACGAAGGGGCCGGCCACCTGCACCGACGACAGCAAGGCTTCGTATGGGACGTAGAACGCCTCCAGCGGCAAGAGGCCGAGCGGGTTGCGTACGTTCGGGAAGTAGTCACGGTCAATCGTTCCCAGCAAAAGGGCAACGGACAGTGGGACCCATACTCCGCACACACCCGTGTACCAGGTGACGATCCGCCATCGGCCGGACGGCAGCGCGCCATCAGGGAAGCACAGCAGCAGGAAATAGAGCGGAAAGAAGTGCAGAGCAAAGGCCCAGTTGGACACCCACGCCGCCAGGATGCCTGCGGGAAGGTCCCGCCCAATTGCATACACAGCGTAGGCGTGCCCCAGCGCGTCGAGCGCGCCCCCGAACCCGGACACCAGCAGCAACCACCCGATCCGGTTCCCAGGGCGACGCCGGGCCACCACGAAGCCCGGGTAGGCGTAGGCGACGAGCGGCACGGGCTCCGCCACGGCGAGTAACCACGGGTCCCAGTCGGGCCGGGGGTCCCCTCGGGTCGGCACGACGCACACCAGGGTGAGGATCCCCATGCCCGCCGTAAGAATCCATAACACCCACGCGGCCCGCAGCCTGACCAGCCGGCCCCGCGCACCCCCCGTGCCCGGGGCCGGCTCCTGTACCAGTCCTGCCGATTCGTTCACGGCCCACCCCGCCACGTCACCCGCACAAGAGACCCAGCCCCTACAAGGCAGGTGCTCTAGTCACGTGACGAACCTCCCAGAACCACGCTCTTCAAGACAACGCAGAGAGACGCAAGTACGAAAAAAGCCATCCCGCCGCGCATTCTCGGGCCCCGAAGACCGCGAGCCGAGGAGCACCCTCCAGCGACCGCAGGTGTGTTCCTCAGCCGCTCAAGGCGCCGGTCTCCCCTGCTCACATGACGGAGGGACCGCACACACCCGGCGGACGGGATGCCCACCCATCAGGGCCCCGCCAAGGCACAGCAGACCGAGGTGGCAGCTGGAGGCTGGCCGGAAGGCAAACAGCAGGTCATACCCGGGGATGCGTCGGCGGGCGGGCAGCGCACCCCTGCGTCGCCGCAGGAGGGGACGCGTTCCTCCCGGGACAGGCCCATCGCACCGTCAGTCCGCTTCGTATACGGCCCTGCGGACCGTACGCGTCGGCCTTGCCAATGAGGTTTAGGGGCACCTTCGCCCACTCATGGTGGAAGGCGGGCGCTGCGGTGCGGACCTCGTCGGCTCCCAGGCGGTCGATCCTGTTCCAGGTAGAGATCCGCGCGGCCTGTTCCCTGCGCAGCTTCTTATAGCCGCGCTGGTCACCGATGAACACGACAGCAGGACGGCTGTGGCTGTCTCCCGCGTCCCACAGAGAGCGAATCAGACGCAGGCAGTCGGCGTTCAGGTTCTGTACATCGTCAAGCACCAGGGCATAGCGGCGGCGGGCGAGTGCCTCGTGCAGCAACGCGTCCACCGCTGCGGGCCGGTGGGGCACAGGCCCGTCCAGCACCAGGGCGTGGAAGAGTTTCTCGCGCAGGGTGCGCGCGGTGGAACTGAAGCGGAGCCATGGCCAGATCATTTGCTCGCATCCGATGGTGCGCAGCGCGATGGAGGCGCCGAGTGTCTTGCCGACACCTGCGTCGCCATGAAGGCACGTCATGCGACCGCCCTCAACGGCGTCCTTGATCGCGGTCTTGGCTGCGTTCAGTGCCCAGGTCGGCACCAGTCGGGCCAGTCGCCGGGAGTGCCGAACTCTTCTGTCTGGCCAAGGGCAGAACTCATGTCGGGATCCTCTGCGGTCAAAGCGGCTGTCGGCGGCAGTGCCGGAAGCCTCAGAGCGGACGTCGAGTGGTGGGTGGGCGCAGACGCGCCCGGGCCGAAAAGGCCGGGGCGGCGGGGGCGGCCGGGACAGGGACGTTCACGTGCTGGCAGCGGGCGGCGGTGTGCCAGTCCTCGGCGGGGTGCGGGTGTGTGACGGCCGGGATGTCGAGGCCGGCGTCGCGGATGAGGTGGTCGAAGCGGATGGAGGTGCCGAAGCAGCCGGCAAACAGCCCGAAATGGTCGGCGGTGCGCGGGGTGCGGTGGCGGAAGGCGAGGGCGGCGGCAAGCAGGGGGCGGGCGCGGGCCGGAATGGCGTACATGTGCCGGGGGCCGGGCGGCATGCCGATGTAGATCCTCGAGTCGCGGTCGATGGCCAAGAGGGTGGCCTGCTCGTCGACACTGGTGATCTGGGTCATGGACAGCAGGGACGGGTCGGTGCCGGTGAACAGCAGGGCGGCTGCCGCGGCGGCGCGCAGCGGATTGGGCAGGTTCGTGGTGAGAGTGTGAGCCACGTGCGGGGTGATCGGCACGGTGGTGACGCCGGGGCCGCAGCGCGCGGCGAGGTCGTCAGGGACGTCGAGGTGGAGCTGCCGGCCAAGGAAGTGGGCCTGGGCACCGCGTACGCGGGCGAGGGTGTGCCCAGGGCTGGGGCTTGAGACAGTGAGGCGGGACAGGAACAGGCGCAGGCTCTCCATGTCCTTCCAGTCGGTGGGTTCGTGCGGGCCGGTGCCCTCGTCCGGGGATATGACGGTGGCCGTCGCCGCGGGCGTGAAGCTGGGGTGACGGGCCAGCCAGGTGCGGGCGGCGGCGTGGCCGGCCCGGTACTGGCTGTCGGTGCGGGCGAAGTCGTCCTTGTTCAGGTGGCGTCTGCACTCCTGGAGGAAGGAGGCGGCGTCGCCATCGGGCAAGTCGGGCAGCGGAGGGATGTGATCGGGCGGGGGCGGGCCGTGGCGTCGGCTTGTGTCGGGCGGGCCGATGGCGTCCAGGATGGCGGGGGTGCCGGAGACGGTGTGTGGATCGGCGAGGCCGGTGGCGGCAAGGCGTGCCCGCAGGCGGTACTCGGTGGCCTCGGTGGAGGTGTGGGCGATGAGGACGAGGCGGATGCCGGTCTCGGCGCGCCAGGTGGCCAGGCGCGCCAGGCGTTCGGGGGTGAGGCGGTGGGCGCGCAGCACGATGGCCTGCTTGAGCCCGGTGGTCAGGGTCCAGCAGGTCACGGCGCGCCAGGCCGCGTCTGTGGACATCCGCTCGGCGTCGGGGCGGGTAAAACTGTCGCGGCCCATGGCGCGCAGCAGGTCCAGGGCGAGGTAGGCGAGGCTGTTGGTGTGCGGGGTGGGATCGGCGGTGATGCAGCCGCCCTGGGGGTGGGCTCGCTGGTGGGCGGCGTGGTGGATGGTTCGGTCGTCGCTCGCGTCCAGCAGGAGCGTGACGGGCGGCGGGGCCGACGGTGCGGTGAGGTGGGCGGGGGCGGTCATGGGCGGTGGGAGGTGTCGATACGGCGGATGATCTGCCGCAACAGACCCGGGTGGGGGCTGGTTGCACCGGTGGCGGTCAGGGTGCGTTGGATGTGGTGGGTGAGCAGGGCCCAGCGGCGCAGGCTTCCGTGGGCGAAGTCGCCGTCCAGCGACCAGAGATGATCGTGTGCAACGGTCTGCCACAGCGGGTGCAGGACGGGAACGGTACGGGGAATCTCATCACGGGCCAGCGGTGGGAGGGTGAGCCACTGCGCGGTGCGGGTGTGGAGCATCTGCTGGGCGCGCAGGGCCCGTTCACCTCGCTGTCCGGCGATCAGGACGGTGCACAGTCCGCCGGGAAGGTCGTCGTGCAGGAACCGGAGGTACTCGAAGCATGCCTCGGGCATCCGGTCGGCTTCGTCGACGACCACGATGCGCGGCCTGGCTCTCAGCGCACGGCGGATCAGGGCGTCGGCAGCCGCCGGTTCGGCCGGCGCAGCGTTCTGCAGTTCGAGAGCGTGGTGCAGGTGGGCGCGCAGGTCGGCCGGCCGGGGCCTGGCTCCCAGACGCAGCGAGACGCGCGCCTGAGGGAAGCGGGTACGGGCAGCGTGGTGGACGGCGAAGGTCTTACCGACTCCAGCGTCGCCCAGTACGCACAGGAAACGCTGCTGCTGGCAGGCCTCGGCGAGCGCGTGATCGACTGCCACGAGACCGGGAGTGAGGACGGTGCGCGCCCCAGGAAGGCTGAGGAAGTGCAGTTCCGGGGGCGCTGGTTGACCGGCGAGGGGGAAGGGCCGTGGTGCCGCCAAAGGCCGCGCCGCCGTCTTGGTCAGCATCGGGCCAGGGCCCAGTCGACGACCTCATCGTTGACCTGCTCGACGCCGAAGTACTCCATGCCCTTGATGACGTGCTTGGTCACCTTGACCCACTCGCGGAAGGAGCCCAGCGCGTACTGGGTGTCGACCCGCTTGAGCAGCGCCTCGTCCACACCGCGCCACACGGGGTGGGAGTCGGGGACGGTTTTGAGGATCTCGTCCTCGGTCATCGCGAGGATCTCCAGGCGAATGTAGATCCGGGAGGCGAGCGCCGGGTCGCTCTGCAGGGTCTCGTAGGCCTCGCGGCCGCCGACGAAGACGATGGCGGGCTGGGGGTCGCAGTTGTCCCACAATTTGCGCAGGAACTCGAAATTCTCCCGCCGGTACTGCTGGGCCTCATCGCACACGATCACATACGGACGCCGCGGCAGGGCTTCGCGCAGCAGCTTGTCGAACGCGGTCGCAGTGCCGGGCATCTTGCAGTTGAGCCGCATCTGGTGGAACAGCTCCTCGCGCAGGTCCTTCGGCCCGGGGCGGGAACGGGCGAAGTCGAGGGGGAGGATCAGGTCCGGGTTCATCTCCTGGATCGTGGCGCGGGTGGAGAAACTCTTGCCAAGCCCCGGGTCGCCGTAGATCACGGACATGGCCTTCGACTCGACGGTGTCGATGACGGTGTCCTTGATCTGCAGCAGGGTGTCCGTGGCGACCAGCGTGGAGTCCTTGAGGCCGAGGAAGTGCTGCGGGCGCAGGTCGGGGCGGCGCCTCGATGCCTCGCCCGGTGATGCGGTGACCGGCTGGCGGCGCTGGCCAATGTGCTTGTGCTTGGGGGCCGTTGTCACGATGCGTCGTCCTTAGATGTGGTGTCGGTGAGGCCGGGGCGTTTCCACGCGGCCGGGATCGGGGTCAGGGGCCGGTAGGGCTGTGCCCGACGGCGAGGCAGCGGGGGCGGGACGGTGCCCTTGAGTTCGGCGCGGGCCTCCCGCTCGGTCATACGCAGGGCTCGGACAGGCACCTCGGGCCGGGTGGACGGCAGGTGGCGTTCCCGCTTGCGCTCGCCGGAGCGTTTCAAGGCCCGCCGCAGCTCCGCGCTGTGCTCATCGCGGTCGTGCAGCACCTTGGCGCGCAGTTCCTCGCTGGCCTCGTTGCTGAGGAAGGCCCGGCCCAGGTAGCGGTTGCCGCGGAAGGTGTACAGATCGATCTCGTGATGGTGGTGCGGCATCCACCGCACCCGGACCTCGAGCCCGATCCGGCCCACCCCGTTCTCGGGCATGTAGGCACGCTTGTTGAACTCCACCCCGTGACTGGTGATCTTGCGGGGCCGGTGGTCGCTCTCCAGCATCAGGGCGCGCAGCTCGGCCGCGCTCGGCTCGGGCCGGACCTCAGCGGGATCGGCCAGCCAGGCCGCAAGCGGCGTCATACCGGTGCGCTCGATGACGTGCTCGGTGTTGTGCTTCTCGACCCACTCGCCCAGCAGGCCCACGAACGCCTCGAAGGTCAGCGGCGGGTCCGTCTCGCCGAGGCGGCGGCGGTGATCAAGCCGGGGCGCCTTCGTGTAACGGGGCAGGTCGGCGAAGAAGCGGGTCATGCTGGTGTGGTTCAGACGCTCGATACCGCCCTTGTGGCGGGCGCTGCGCACCCGGTGCACCGGCACGCCCAGCAGGCCGAAGGCGCGCAGGACGGTTTTGGACAGGAAGTCGGCGCCACCGTCGACGCGCACCAGGTGCGGCAGCCCGCCGGGCGGGCCGTAGGGGGCCTCGCGCAGCACGGCCATACGTACCGCGGCCAGGACCGAACCGCGGTGCGCGGAGCCAGCGGTGACCGCCCAGCCCATCACATAGCTGGTGCCGCGGTCCTCGAACCACGTCACCCACACCCTCGACGGCTTGCCATCGGGCATCATCACGACGGTCTCGGCCTGCTTGTGATCCCCCTCCCACACCTCATTACGGGCCACCGCCGGCCGCTGGAACGCCGGATCAAACCCCCGAGCCGCGGGAATCCCCTCCCGCAGGCCCGCCATGAACCCCGGATCAAGATCCCGGGCAATCGCATCGTGCAGCGTCGTCAGTCCCGGCGGCTTCTCCCCTGCCGCCACCGCCACCTCGACCAGGCGCTCATGAGCGCGCTTCACGTTGCCCTGATAATCAGCGAGGACATCGATGATCTCCTCGGTGATCCGGAACCGGCGACGTTCCGGCTTCTCCACACTGCCGGTCTCCTCCGCGCGGACCAGCCAGCTCCACACCGTCCTCTTGTGCACACCCACCGCGTCAGCGACCAGCCGTACATGTCCGGTCGTCAACTCCCCCGCGGCCCGCAGCCGCAGCAACTGAGCCACCGCCGCAGGCCTGAGCTCATCCCGATGCCGCCCCAAACCGATGTCCATGGCCTCGGACGCGTCGCCAGTCTCTGTCATCGGTACCCGTGACAGGGGTGAACGGATAACGCAACAAGGGGCACGATGCCAGCCTCCAGCAGTCAACAGCCGCCCCACACAAGGGCAGTTCAAGCAACGCCCGTGGCGAGCGCGACGGAAGCGACGCTAGAGCCCCCCACGCGGAGAGGCAGGCCGAGACCTCCCCAAGACGAGTGACACCCCATCGATCCGCCCCCGGCTCGGGCACACACGCGCTATAGAGCTCGCCACGAAGGAGATCCGACGAACACGCCACCCGCCGGTCCGGGGTCATCACCACCAAATCCGGATCACCGCCACCAAGATCAACCAGCTGACACGGCCAACGACCAGCACAAAAACGATCCCGCATCAATGGCGAGGAAACCCGAACACCCCAACCCCTCTTCCCCGAACCTCACATCGGCCAAAAGATCCTCACTGACCGATACGGGAGGCCGGCGGGAGCCAAGGTAATGCCTCAGGATCTCCACAACGGGGGCGGCCTGGTCGTGTGGGAGGGCAGTGTCGGTCGGGGGACCGATGGTAGCGAGTAGCTCGGCGCGTTGGTGTGAGCTCAGCAGGTGTGGTGGAGCTGCGAGTTGGAGTTCCTCTTTCGTCCGTGGGTGATGCTGAGGGGGCTGGTCGGTCGATGTGTGTGGCGTGGTGGTGGCTGGGCGCGCGCAGCGGGCGCGGTGGTGCCAGTCGGGGCCGGGCTGGAGAGGGCCGAGGGCGGGGATGTCCACTGCGGCGTCGTGGGCCAGGTCTGTGAGCCGGTGGCCGAAGGAGCTGCTGAACAGCAGGAAGTGATCTTGCGCCTGCTCTGAGCGGCGGAACCGGAGAGCCGTGCGCAGCACGGGGCGAGCTCGGGGCGGGACGGCGTAGGCCACGGCGGGTGGCGGAGTGGTCGAACCGTGTTCGGGGTGCCAGACGTCGGGGACGGCTAGACGTGTGCAGCGCTCGTCGAGGGCGGCGACGGGGGTGGCGTACAGGGCGTCGGGGTGGGTTCCTGTCGTCAACAGGGCTGTCAGTGCGGCTAGTTGGAGTGGGTGGGGAATGCCGCGGCTGATGCGGTGGGCCGTGTATGGCGTGAATGGGCGTGTGGTGGTGCCCGGCCCCGTGGCCGTTTCGAGGTCGTCGGGCAGGTCCAGGAGGAGACCGGCGCGCAGGAATCCGGCCTGGGCTCCGCGCAGCCGGGTCAGAGTGTGGCGCAGGCTGGGGCTGCTGGTCGTCAGCCGGGATAGGAAGAACTCCAGGTCCTGCTGGGTGGGCAGACCTGGGTGGCGGGTGAGGTAGGCCCTGGCCGCATACAGGCCGGCCCAGTACTGGGCATCGACCCGGGCGAAGTCTGCGGCGGGCAGACAGCGGCGCAGCTCGGCGCGGAAGCGGGCGACCGGGAGGCGTGGTAGGTCCGGCAGGGGCATGGTGTGGTCCGGGACGGGCTGAGGGCGGTGTGGGGTGGGCGGGCCGAGGAGATCGAGGGCCTCGTGGCTGTCGGTGATCTGCTGCAGGTCGTGGTCGAGGTGGTGGCGGGCGAGCCGGGTGCGCAGCTGTGCGGCGGCGGTACGGGTGGGCGGCTGGGCGATCAGGACGAGGTGGATGCCGGTGTCCTGGCGTAGCTGGGCGATGTGGCGGGTGCGGGCCTCGGCGAGGTGGTGGGCGCGCAGGATGACGAGGCGGCGGATTCCCAGGACGGTGATCCAGCAGGCGGCGGCCCGCCAGGCGGGTGCGGCGGTGATGGGCTCGGATGCGGTGGGCTGGTAGTCGGTGCGGCCCAGGGCGCGCAGGATGTCCCGCGGCAGGTAGGCGGTACGAGGTGTGTGCGGGGTGAGGTCGACCGTGGCCTGGCCGGCCTGGGGGTCTGAGCTGGCCCGGGCCGCTTGGAGCACGCGGGTGTCGTCGTCCACGTCGATGATCAGTGTGACGGGCGGAGGCGTTGGGGGTGTCATCGGGGGTCTTCGTGTGGCGGGAGACAGCCGTCGAGCGTCGTCTCCAGCAGGCGCTTGCCCGAGGGTGAGGCGCGGCGTTCGAGGCGCAGGGTGTGGTGGGTGATCTGGGCCCAGCGGCGGAAGTTGCCGTGCCCGTGACGGGCGTCGAGGCGGTCGAGGACGTCGTTGTCGGCGTCGTGCCATCGCGGGTGGAGCTGCGGGATGGCGCGGCGTACCTCGCCGGGGGTGAGCGGGTGGATCTGCAGCCAGCGGGTGGTGCGTGTGGCCAGCAGGGGCTGGCGGCGCAGGGTGTGGAAGCCCTTGGTGCTGGTGGCGAGGATGAGGGTGAGCTGGGTGGTGGGGTCGTCGAAGAGGTAGCAGAGGTACTCGACGCAGCCGGTGGTCAGGCGACTGGCCTCGTCCATCACCAGCAGGTGCGGGTGCGCGGCGAGTCGGGTGCGCAAGGCCGTGTCCAGGATGCCCGGATCCCGCGTCGGCGGGATGGGGAGACCGGCAGCGAGCAGCAGCTCGGCGCGTAAAACGAGCGGGGTCGGAGCAGGGCGCGGGCTGAGATGGCAGATGTGTACGTCGCCGGGCAGCGCGGGGCGGGAGTTGAGCGCAGTCTGCAGGGCGTAGGTCTTGCCGCAGCCTGCGTCGCCGTAGAGGCACATGACGGCTTGCTCTGCCAGGGTCTGCTCCACAGCGCGGGCGACCGCGTCGAGGGCAGGGACCCGGACGGTCCGGGCACCGGGGAGCGACAGGAAGTGCTGTGGGCCGGGGCCGGGTAGGGCCGGAGGCGTGCGCGTGCTGCTGACGGTGGGCGTCATGCCTCCCCCAGACGGGCGAAGGCCCAGCGCAGCACCTCTTGGTCGACGCGTTGCCTGCCCAGGCGCTTGAGGCCGAGGCGTACCTGGGTGGTCAGCCAGGCCCAGTCGCGGAAGCTGCCGTGGGCGGCGTGCGTGTTGGCGAAGAGGATGTCGTCGGGTTCCGCGTTCTCCCACACCGGGTGGAACAGGGGGATGGCCTGGAGGACTTCTTCGGGGGTGAGGCGGGAGAACTTCTGCCAGATGAAGATCCGCGAGGCGAGCATCGGCTCCTTGCGCAGCACGGTGTAGCAGCCCTGGCCGCCGACGAAGACGATGGCCAGCTGGGTGGCGTAGTCGTCCCACAGGTAGCGGAAGTACTCGAAGGCCTCGGAGTTGAGCCACTGGGCCTCGTCCACGATCAGTGTGCGCGGGCGGGCCGCGAGTGCGTCCTTGAGGAGGTGGTCGAACTCCGACGGGTGTGCGGGCGGGGTGCCGGCCAGGTCGAGCGCGGCGAAGATCTCGTGGCGCACCGCGCGGGCGGTAGGGCGGGAGCGGAACGCGATCCGGCGCACTTCCTCGTCGGGCTCCAGCTCGCGCAGGCAGGTGTTGACCGAGAGGGTCTTGCCGAAGCCCGCGCCGCCGTAGACGCACATCATCGCCCTCGCCTCGATCGTGTCGGCGAGGTTTTCCCGTGCTCTGAGCAGGGCGCGGGTGGCCACGATGTGCGCGCCGGGCAGCTTCAGGTACTGGTCGCCCTCGGCCGGGGGCAGGGTGGTGGTCACTGATGCTCCTCCTTAGGTGGAGCCGGGCCCGTCGGTGGGGCGTGGCGCAGCAGGGGTGCGCCAGTGGCTCGGCGCTGTGGCGGGTGGGATCAGGTCGGGCAGGGCGAGCTCAGCCGCATCGGTCAGGTGGGCTGCGGTCAGGGCCTGGTCGGCCTCGGCCGAGGTGAGGGCGCCCAGGCGTTTGGGCTGTTCGGCCCGGGTCA
This sequence comes from Streptomyces sp. YIM 121038, assembly GCF_006088715.1. Taxonomy (NCBI): domain Bacteria; kingdom Bacillati; phylum Actinomycetota; class Actinomycetes; order Kitasatosporales; family Streptomycetaceae; genus Streptomyces; species Streptomyces sp. YIM 121038. The sequence goes on along the minus strand of NZ_CP030771.1, from coordinate 10,102,511 downwards.
CCGCCGCGTACTTCGGGCGGGTACGCCGCGAGGCCTGGGCCAGCGCGCGGGCTAGACGACGCTTCTCGGCGTCCTTGCCGCGGCGCAGTGCCCGGCGCTGCTCGTCGGTGGCCGCGTCGGCCAGGTGGGCCGTGCCCAGGTGCTTGCCCGTAGCGGCGTCGAAGACTTCGATCTCGTGGTCGTGGTGCGGCAGACAGCGCACCCGGACCTTCGTGCCCGCGTCCGCGCCTCCGGCCATCCACTCCCCCACGTAATACCGGTTATTCCACCGCACGCCGCTGGTGGTCAGCGTGCGGATGCGGCCGTCGTCCTCGAGCGTGAACGCCCACAGCAGGGAGCGGTCGACGTCGTGGACCGGGGTGGGGTCCTGCTGCCACGCCTCAAGCGGCGTACGCCCGCCCAGCGCCTGGGAGGAGTGCTCGGTGTTCCACCAGCCGATCCACTCCAGCAGCTGCTCGACGAACACGGAGAACTCCATCAACTCGCCCACCGGCACACGGCCGCCCCGTGCGGTGCCCGGTCGCACCGAGGCGGTCGGGGCGTGGGTGTAGCCGGGCAGGGCGGCGAAGAACATGCGCTGGGCGCAGCGGTTCAGGTTCTCCACCGTGCCCTTCAGTTCCGGCCGGTAAGCGGGCAGGTCCTGGATCGGCACAGCGAACGCACCCAGAGCCTGGGCGACGGTGTGGGAGAGGAAGTCGGAGCCGCGGTCGATGCGTACCAGGGCGGGCAGGCCCCCGATGGGGCCGAAGGCGTCGTTCTCGTTGCGCTGCAGGGCTATGCGTAGCGCGGCCAGGATCGCGTCTCGGGAGGGCTGGTGCGGAGTGATCGCCGCCCCCGTGATCGCCTTGGTGGCGCAGTCGATGAACCACGTCACCCATGGAAAGACCCGCTGGCCGTCGAGGAGGACCTCGATGGGGATGTGTTTGTGATCGGCTTCCCAGCAGGCGTTCCGCCATTGCTTCGGGCGGCGCAGGTGAACGTCATGCCTTCGCCTCGCGCGTTCTCCCCCGGCCAGGGCGGCCCGCTGGCCGGCGTTCAGGTCGAGGCGGATCGCACGGTGCAACGTCGCCAGCGACGGTGGTGGTGCGGGCGCCTCGTTTCCTTCGACGGCGTCCTGGGCGTGCTCGGCCAGGGCCTGGGCGTGCTCGGCCAGCAGTTCCCGGTGTACCGCGGCGGCGTTACCGCACCATCGAGTGAGGCGTGCGTGCAGTTCGGGCGTGACCGTGAAACGCAACCGTGGGGCGGGGCCGGTACGGCCCTCATGCCGAGCGGCCTCGAGCCACCGCCACACCGTCCGCAGTGACACCCCCAGCGACGACGCGACCAGACGAGCGTGCCCCGTGGTGAGTTCCCCGCGCTCGTCCAACGCCAGCAGACGCGTGACAGCCTGCTGGCGGCCCAGCAACCGCGGCACCACCGGGGCTGGCGTCTCGCTGGCCGCGTCGAGGTCCATGCCTGAGGCGGGGGTCTCGGATGGAATGGATCGGTGGGTCATACCGACACCCTCAGCCCACGGCGCTGATCCATCGGCGGGTACAGGGAAAATCTGCAGTCAGCCGGGAACAGCCCCTACACTCCCCTGCTCGCTCAGTGAGCAGCTCAACGACACCGCGATCGGCGCCGGGGTGACACTGTGCCCGCGCGATCGGCGAAGCTAGCGACGCCTATGCACAGGCGCGTTCCTCTGTCTGTGGGAGGCGGTGCGGTCTCACGTGTTGGGTAATGCGGTGAGCTTGGGGGTTGTTCCAAGGTCTGTCAGCAGGCTGATCTGCGGGGCTGGCTTACCTGCTCTTAGGCGTCCTTGTCGCTCTGAGCTGAGCGTCTCGACTGTGCCGTGTGACCACTGAGGCTTCGCAGTGGCCAGGATGAGGCCGGCTGCTCCGACGAGTGCGCATCCTTCCATGAGTTTGCCCGCCTCGCGCTGCCGCTCGCGGACGCTGTTACCAAGGGAGTCGTTGCTTTTGGCTTCTCCCAGCCACAGATCTTCGCTGGTGGCCAGGGCGAAATCCATCTCCACGAAACGGTTGCCGCTCTTGAGGAGTTCGAATTCCTCGCAGACGAGGGCTTGGCGTGACCAGTGCTGATTACGCAGGAACCTCGTGGCCAAGAGCGGTACGTCGCCGTTGTTCACGACGAGTTCCAGCACTGCTGGGTGCAGATCGTAGAACCAGCGGGGTTCATCTGCGGCTGGTCTCCAGTGGCTCTTGGTGAGCTGGTTCTCCCCTTCGCAGCGTCTGCAGCGGTAGCTCTGGCTGATCTCAGCAAGTGGGTAGAACTCGAGGATGGGGCAATGGCCGCAGCCAAGGATCAGCCCGCGGCGTAGCACGCCCTGTGACGTCCACTGGTCGATCTGGTTTCTGCGCGCTTCCAGGTTCCAGGTGTCGTCGTTATGAGCCACGATGGCTTCCCAGGACAGGACGACAGCGGACTTCAGTTTCCACCGGCTGTGTTCCGGGCCATCGTGGTTCGTGGTGTTCTGGGCGAAGCGGTGCAGCAGAGGCCAGCCCGGGCTAGCCGCCAGTGCTTCCAGAGCAGTGCGGGATCCAAGGAGCCGTTCCATGATGGCGGCGCGTTTCCCCGCCGGGCTGGAGCGGATGGTGGTGTCGTTTGCTGAAGCTGCGATGTGCAGGATGCGCTTGATGCCTGGCCAGGCCAGCTTGGGAGAGGCAAGCGTGCCGGTCAGGGATGCCCCGCTGGGTACGAAGTCGTAACGGTGAGACCAGTAGGTGATCCCTCCGTCTGCGGCACGGACGAAGGTCTCCCATGGGTTTTGGCCTGTTGCCGTGACCGTGGACGATCCCAGTACGGCGAGTGGGGGGACAGGGTGTTTGCCGGCGGTGAGAGTGATCTGCCAGCGGTGCTTGTCTGGGTCGAGGCCGCGTGGGACCTCGGCAGCCAGCGAGAGCGATGTCTGGAGTGATCCGTCGGGTTCCTCTCTCGCGGGAAGGGAGCGCGGCTGGTCCCAGGCGTCTTTCAAGACGACCATGATCGGGTGGTTGAGATCGATGTCGAGAGGGTCGACTGCCTCGAACGGGCGCTCCACCTCTGCAGGCTGAGTGTGCCTGACGGGGCGCTCGTCCCATCGTGCGTCGATGTGCCGTTGGGTCTCTGCCACGCTCAACGAGGCGCTCGTCACCTGCATTTTGCCGGATGCGCGGCCGGGGAACAGCCACATGTCGCTCACAGACGCTTCCCATGGCATCCATGTCACCGCGCCAGGGGTCTGCCGGAGGACCTCAGCCAGAGCAAAGTCCTCTGGCTGGTCTCCCAGAACGACGATCCGGTCTGGGCGCTGGAGGGCTCTCGTGACCGGGATACACCGTCCGGCCTCATGGGAGCGCACCGCGCGCGCTCCATCGGGTGCGCTGGGGTGCAACTGTGACAGCAGCGGGGACTCGGCGCCGCGGAGCGCTGCCTCCCGCCACTGTTCAGCCGAGACGTCCCCGCCGGTGCCAGTTGCCTGGGCCTGGATACCGACGTGCATCGCATAGGCCAAGGCCTCCACCGAGGTCACAAGTCCCCTTGGAACACCGATGACGGGAACTGCGGCAATCGCGGCCAGTGGCGTCAGATCACGCACATCGTCATGATCGAACAGGTGACTGCACTGGACATGCTCCTCGTGATGGTTCGTGCCCACCCGCGAGCGCAGTGCGTCAGCAGTCGCCACAGCCTCGCGGATCAGGGGATCGTCCCACGGGTGCTGGCGGACCATCACTTTGAACTGATCAGCACCGGGGCTGCCGGAAAGCTGCTGCACGGCCAGCATCTGCTCGATACTGCCGGGGTAGAGAGCGTCAAACGTGTCCCATGACGGCCCGTAGGCCATCACATGATCAGGGTGCGAATGCGCCAGGCACCGCTCGATTGCCGGATGTCCGACTGCGCTCGCCGGGATCACCACACTCCCGCTGCAGCCCCATATTGCCGACAGCCGGGCCAGGGCTGCTGCCGTCCACTGGACCCAGTCCTCCTCCCTGTGTGGCGCGACTACCACGACTCGGGGTGGTCTGGCTGCGTACGACAGCGGCAAGAAGGTGAAGGACTGACCAGGCATTCACCCAGTTTGTCACCCCATTAGCCGCTAGCCAGCACGAAAGCCTCTTCTCACACAGCACAGCCATCAAGACCACACGTCAGATGGGAGTATCCCGTCCCCACCACAAGTGGGTGATCGCCGTCCCCGTCCATTCGCTCAGGGATCTTCAGCACACTGACACGCCCATCGTCACCCAGATGACACCACACACCACCCATGTCGATGACACCGGCGAACACATCACCACAGACCAGCACGGTGCTGTACAAGTCCAGCGGCAACAGTGACACCCTGCTCAGACCAGTGACACACCCACACAGATTCACAGCCGGCGCCGGGCAACTCCGTTGCCCGGCAACCGAATCGCTCCGCGATTCGGTTCAGGAATTCGCTCCGCGAATTCCTGTGGCTGGCTACGGGGTTGACGAGCCGTCACTTTTGGCTTTCCCTTTCGATCTAACAGGGTGTCAGAAATTTCTGGGGCTCTGAAGTTCCATCAATCCCCAGTCGGAATCGGCGATCCCCCACAAATCCCGTGAAGCTAGGCCGCAAATCCAATATTCGAAACATACTCGAACTGCCCCCACTGCGAGCCGAGATCCACAACAGCGTCATCGACCCACGCCTCGTCAAGGGAAGCGCCATCACCTCTGACCCACGCCTCAACAATACGGTCCCAGTGACGGACGTTCAGCGTACGGAACTCCACCACCCGCTGACGCGGCCTCTCCACCTGCGACTGGTTCAACGGATGAAACTCCACCCTAGTCCCCCGGCCATCACGGTTCAGACGAGCCAGCAGATAACGGGCCACATTACGGCGACGAACCGCCCGGTAAGCAGCCTCGATCCTCTCCAGATTCCGCTTCGACGGACTCCGCTTACCCTCCAGCCACGCCTTCACCGTACGGTCAGTAACCGTCAAACCCGCCTCACGCGCAGCCTCACGAGAACGCTCAGTACGCGTCAGATAATGCAGACGCGCCACCAGACCACGCCTCACAGTAATGGGAGTAGCAATGAAACCAGCAAGCCGGTCGAGCTGACGAGCAACAGCCTCATGGCCCTTGATGCCACGAGCACCATACTTACCGAACTCGTCATTCCTCTCCGGCATCCCGATCCATTCCCTTTCCCACTACCCGTACACCACGGCCTCCAGAATACCTCAACTACCCTCACCCTGATGCGAGTTAGCACATATCCAAAGTGTGAAATCTAATAATTCTCTGGGGCGGCAGAATACAAGACGTTTCAGCTCGCGCTCCTGGTGCAGCGCGGCGAGTAAAAAGCCAAGGCTCTGGATAAAGCATGAGCGGCGGCTGGACACACTGGCGCGCTGGTGCTGGCAGCTGCCGACGATCGCCGCCCTCGCCGGGGTGACCGGCGCTGAGGCTGGCCCGGTCGCCCGCTGAGACGTCTGATCTCCCTTCGTCTTCGGATGGGAGGCCTTTCGTCTTTCGTACACGCGGCTACGCTCGCGGCATGGCTGACTATGTACAGGTATCGACAGCAACTGAACACCGCCAACAGGCAGTCGAGCTGGCCCGCAGCGTCGTGCGTGAGCGGCTCGCGGCAGGTGCCCAGATCATCGGCCCGGTCACGTCCGTGTCCTGGCACGCCGGGGAGTTCGGCACCGGAGAAGCACGAGCAGGAACGAGAGTCGGCAGACGGACAGGAGCAGCAGCGCACGAAGGCGCAGGGAAGCGAGCAGCATCGGGAGCTGGCGGAGGCGCGGCGGCAGGGGCAGGAGCTCGCGGAGGGGCAGGCGGGCCGAGCACAGGATCAGGAGCCCGCAGTGAGCCTCTTTCATCCTCTGCTGGAGGGTGAAAGAGGCTGGCCGAGGGGTGTGGTGAGGAAGCAGGGCACCTCGTCGTCGGCGTACAGGTTCCACTCATCACACCAGCGCCCGGAGGAGCCCACTGCAGCCAATTTTGTGCGCACAGAGAACACTTGGAAGGCGCTACCAGACAAGCATCGCTTGTACGGACCCGTAACTTCTACACGCAAGGGGCCCGTCTGCAACTGACGGTTCCGCGCGCTGTATCAAGGGAGTGAGTCATGAGTTCTCAGGTGAAGGCATTCGGGTTCGGCATGCCGTGGGAGTCGTTGTACGGGTACAGTCAGGCCACTCAGGTGGGTGACACGGTTTATGTGTCGGGGCAGCTGTCTCATGACCGTCACGGCAACTTCGTGGGTGCCGGCGACTTCGCACTGCAGGTCCGCACCACGCTGGAGAATCTGGACCTGGTGCTGAGGCAGTTCGGGGCCGAGCGTAGCCAGATAGTGGAGACCACGGTTCTGGTGAGGAACCTGCGGGAGAACTTCGACACGACAGCACGCCTCCACGCCGAGTACTTCGGGGAGCACCGGCCCGCCAGCACGGTCATGGGCGTTTCCGACTTGGCACTGCCGGACCAACTCGTGGAGATCGGCGCGCTCGTGCGTCTCGATGTGAAGCCATAGGTGAGGAGGCCGGCCTGATTCCTTCGGCCTCTTTCATCCTGAATAGTTACAGGTCAGCAGCGTCGAGGGCGACGACCGGCTACGACGCGGGGAAGAAGGCGACTGGGCGCAAGCGCCACCTGGCCGTGGACACCCGCGGCCTGCCGGTATCGATTTCGTGGATCATGAGATCCCGGCGCAACTGCCGCGACTACGAAACGCTGCCCCAGCACGCCGAAGCACACCTGGCCTGGAGTGTGATGGCCCTGATGACACGCCGCCTGGCCAAACCCGTGGCCGCATGGCGCGAGCCCAAGCCCCCGGCCCGCACCACTCACCGGAGAACTGCCGCGCAGGGCGCGCCACCTTGGCGGCGCACCCCTGCCGGCTAGCCGAAGAACACCGAGTGCACGGTCGTCGCTCCGCCGTACGCGCCGCCGGTGTTGGGCGGCAGCGTGTCCTGCGGGATGGTGCAGGCCTCGTCGCGGTAGAGCGTGGCCACGGTGTCCGTGAAGTTGTCGACGACGCCGGCGCCGCCCGGCATGACGATGCACTCGTCGTCCGGAGGGTTCTCCATGACCATCCGGAAGCCCGTGTCGGCCCGGTTGTAGGCGAACGTGCCGCTCGCGGCCTGAGCGCTGGTCGACAGTCCCGTCACCAGCACGGCCGCCGAAGCGGCCACCACGGTCATCCGGGCCAGTCGTTTCCACCTGTGCATGAGGGACCCCTGTTCTGTTTGCGGGCGGTATCCGGTTCCACAACAGCAGCCGTGTCCGCGAGCCCGCTGCCCTCCGGCCAGGAATGCACTCAAAAGGGGTGGCGGCACGGCGTACGCTCCGGGGCACGCGACCCGCCAGCCACCGACCCGCGAGGGAACCGACCGGCTGCACCCGAACACACCCTGAACCCGTTCTGGCCACCACGAATCACTCACAGCGAGGTGAGCGAGCGTGGCCTCGCCTCCCTGTGCGAGGACGTCATCAGGTATGGCCACAAGGGGCTCCAGGAGCTCCTCCACGTCGGCGTTCGCGAGGGCAGGGGCCGATGCTCCGTTTGCCGACCTGGGTGCCTCGGCGTCGGAGGCGTATGCGGCTGCTGAGGTCGTAAAGATGGCGCCTGCCGTGATCACCGCCAGTAACGCGGTGCAAGTGCGCGCGGAAGGGGCGCGGTTGGACGAGCTGTTGTACATGCTTGGTGTTTCCCCGTTTGTCTTTTCATGTGGCGCGGATTCTGCGCCGTGGGTGTCTTGGCCGCTCGGCCAGCGGCGAGAGCATGGCAGCTCCCCGGCCCCGGCAGCCGAAGACTGGGCTACGGCCGCGCCGTCGTACTCCACAAGCTGACGGCCCGGCCACCGCAGGGACACCTCCACAGCCCCTGCTCGCGTAACGGCCCACCTGGCGCGTGCAGGGTCCGGGGGACGGCGAGGCGCACGTGCGGGGTTCGGCGGCTTGATGGGCACGGTGAACGGCATGAGAAGAGCTGACGAGCGACACGCGGTCCCTGCGCCGGCCTCGTAGGTCAGCAACGTGGCGCCGACGCCGCTTGTCAGGGTGTCTTGACACTCGTTGCACGTCAGGGCACCCTGACAGATATGGGAGCTGAGGACACACCGGCCTCGCTGGCCGGACAGGTCACCGACAAAGACCCCGAGATCGGACTGCAGGCCGTCGTCGCCCTGCGCCGCCTGCTGGAGGAACTCGAGCGGGTCCACGTCGACAACGCCCGCAGCCAGGGCTGGTCCTGGCAGAGCATCGCCACATCGCTGAACGTCAGCCGGCAGTCAGTGCACGAGAAGCATGCGAGCAGGCGTAAAGCCGAAGGCAAGGAGAAGTAGGATGTTCGAGTTCTTCACCGACCGGGCACGGCACGCCGTGACCCTGGCCCAGGACGAGGCGATCGCCCTCGGCCACGACTTCATCGGCACGGAACACCTCCTGCTCGGCCTGGCCGGCACCGACCGGAGCACGGCCGGGGAGGTACTGCGCAAGCAGGGCGTCGAGCAAGCGCGGATCAGGCAGGAGACCCTCCGCATCCTGGAAGCCGCCGGAGTCGCCACAACCGGCGGGCAAGGCGCGAAGGACGCCCTGTCCTCCCTCGGCATCGACGTCGAGGAGATCCAGCGCAAGGCCGACGACAACTTCGGCCCCGGCGCCTTCCAGTACCCCCGGCCCACCTACACCCAGGACGCCACCAAAGCCCTCGAACAGACCCTGAGCGAGGCGCATGCGCTCGGCCACGACAGATTCGGCACCGAACACATCCTGCTCGGTCTGCTGGCCGCAGGAGAAGGCCGTGGCCTGGACGTCCTGAACGCCCTGGAGGTCGACCGCGCGGGGCTGCGCGAGGCGGTACTGGCCCGCGTGGCCGGGGGCGCCTCGTAGCACCGGCTGCGGAGATGAGCCGCCCCGCTCATCTCACGCGAAGGCCGGCCTCGCACCGGCCGTCTCGCCGCGGGCCCGTGCGGAAGCCCCGGCTCCCGCACGGGCCCGCGGCGTAGCGGGGGGGCGGGCCGGCTACCTGTCGTCGTTGATCCAGTCGGTGTAGGGCGGGACGGCGGTGCAGATGTCGGGCTTGAGCAGGCTGTTGCACCCGGGAGAGGGCCTGGTGGCCAGCGCGGTGAGGGCGCCGTCGCCATTGAAGGCGGGGCCGCCGTCGTCACGATACAGATACCCCGTGCGGTCAGATGCAGCCCGGCGCAGGCCATCGCGGGATGAATCTCCTGGTCGGTACCGTAGACGAGCTGGCACTGCAAGCAGCAAACGCAGGCTTTCGTCGTCCCCAGGGGCCCGAGGCGGGAGTGCCTGAGGGACAGGGCGGCCTGCACTGAAGGCGAGGCCAGGCAGGTTGAGGCCGGCGGTCGGTTGTGTGCGGGCAACTCGGCACCGACCCGGCCCGCGACTCGCGCCCGGTGGGCCGCCGCCCACCTCAGCCAGGCCCTGCGTCCGTCCCGCGCGTGCACGGGTGGTCCCCGCTCCCCCAGCACCGCCGATGCCAGCTGCACGCCTGCCGGGGAGCCCGCGGCGAATGCGCTGGAGCAGGGCGTGGCCACCCGGAGCCCAGACGACGGACGGCAGTGCGCGAGAACAGCGAGGCGGCCCGCGCCAGGAGCAAGCCGGTAAGCAGCGGTTGTGGGACCCCGGACTCCCCCACCACAGAGCCAGGGTGCCCCTGTCGGCGTCGATGATCCGGCCGGACAGGGGCTCTGGGTGCTCGGCAGTGTCCTCCCTGCCCCGCTTGGGGGCATAGAGGACACTGCCGAGCACAGTAACCAACCCCGTCCTGAGGCGTTGCGTTTCCCGGGGGAGGACGATCGGCTACGGAGAAACGGAAGTGACGGAATGTCGGACACCGCAAAGCGGCGAATCTTCGCCATGCTGGATGTCGACGGCGACGGAGTCATCACCCGGGCCGAATACCTCGGCCGGGTCGACCGGGCTGCGGACGCCTGCGGCCGGGACCCAGAGCATGCCTTGGTGGCCGCCGCCCGCGCGGCCCACGAAGAGGTGTTCCGCCAGATGGACAGCAACGCGGACGGCACCGTCACCTACGAGGAATACCGCGACTGGGCCGGACACGACGCCTTCGAAGAATCCTGCCGCCCCGCCCTCGGCTCCCTCTTCGATCTCGCCGACCACGACGGTGACGGACACCTCACCCGCGACGAGTTCACCCGGCTGCGCGCGGCCACCGGCAACAGCCCCGAAGGCGCCGACGCCGCCTTCACTGCCCTCGACACCCACCGCAACGGCCTCATCCAGCGCACCGTCTACCTCGCCGCGATCCACGACTTCCTCACCACCGGCCACTCCCCCATGACCCACGCCTACCCTCCCGGCACACCTGCAACAACCACCCACTGACCCGATCCGCCCCGTCCCGCGCCTGTGCCTGTGCCTGTGCCTGTGCCTGCAGCTAGGAGAACGGGCGGAGCTCGCCCGACCCTGACCCTCCGGTGCCGCTGCGGCGGGCCCGCAGGACTGTGGTACAGGCTGGTCACGGGCCCCTCGACGGGCAGCGCGTGGGTGGCGGTGAAGCCGTGCTCGTGCAGCAGGCACCACCAGGCGTCGGCGCCGTAGGAGTAGTGGACGACCGGCAGGTGGGCGCCGTTGCCCAGGGTGAGGTTGTCCACGCGGCGGCCGGGCAGCTCGCCGTCGCGCGGGCCGTTGACCGAGAAGGCCAGGATGCCGCCGGAGCGGAGCCGGTGGTGGATCACGGGCAGCAGCCGGGCAGGATCGGCGTGCCAGAGGGCTCCGTAGATGGAGAAGCACACGTCCAGCACGGGCAGCTCGCGGAGTACCTCGGCGGCGTCCCCGACCCGCCAGGCCAGGGCGGGCGGCAGCTCACCGTTCTGGGGCCAGGGATCTGCCATGGGGGTCCACCACGTCCTCTTGCTCCGCGCCCGCGGCTGGCGGGGGCGTTTCGAGTCCAGCTGATGCCCGGCGCTCGCTTTCTCCGGCGTGGCGTGCACCGCGCCATGGGGATCGGAGGGGCTGCGGACGTCCACCCGCCGCGCGGGAGCAGGCGTTTGGCCAGGCGGGCCAGTGCTGCCGCCCAGGCCAGAGACCTTAGATCCCTCCGACGAGGACGGCGAAGAAGATCACACCGACGCTCCCGGTGAGCACTCCGGCCAGCGACTGATTCCGGTTGAAGCCGCTGGCCAGCCCCAGCAGGCCGAAGGTCACCGCGAGGACGCCCGTCAGCAGAGCGAACGCGATGCCGATGACGGCGCTGAAGACGGAGGCGGTGACCGCGGCGCCCCCAGACCGAGAGAGACCGGCCCGTACAAGGTCGCCGCAGTGTCGTTGGCGCTCGGGCTGTCGCTCATGTCGGCTTCCTCACCCCGGTGACGGAACGGGGAATGCGAACCCTGCCTGCCCCCATCATGGCCCTGCCCAAGAGGGGGTGAACGGGCGGGGGCAACCCAGCGGCCACGAGGCCTGGCCAGGGAGCTAAGGACCTCCCGTACGCCTAAGGACCCGCCCCGCCGGAAGATGCGGAACCTTCCCGATGCCCCGGCCCCTCCTGGGAAGCGAGAGTGGAGTCATCGCACAGAGCGAGACACCAAAGCCCAGGGGGAGAAGAAAATGTTCGACTACGAAATCCACCAGTTCCGCACCGCCGAGCTCGCCGCCCAGGCCGCCCACCACCGCCTCGTACGCGAAGCCCTCAAGGCCGCCAAGCCGCGCCGCCGGGTCCTCGGCCGGGAAGGGGCCGAGGCCCGCCTGACGGCCGCCCGCACCGCGGCCACCGACCGCTACACCCGCGCCGCCTGACCCATGGGGCGAGCACCAGCATGGGTCAGTAGCCGCCATGAGGCCGCGTGACTCCGCACCGGTGCACGGCCTCGTTGACCTCCCGCCAGATCCCGCGCAGGAGGGACGGTGCGGCCCCGTCTCGCCGCTCGGTTCCGTCACCACTTGATGGTGCCGCAAGGCCCCTCGGATGGCCCGCGTGCTGGGCCTCGCGCAGTGCCAGCAGCCCGCACGAAGCGGCGGTGGCGGCCGCCTCGTCCAGGACCTGGTCCACGGTGAACGTGCCGGTGCCCGCCATCTGCAGGAACTCGGTCGTGAAGTCCGCGCCGTTTCCTGCCAGTGCGATGGCCGCGGCCTGCGGCGCCGTCGGCAGCGGGAGCAGGCCCGGCGCCTGCGGCCGGTCCGGGGCATCGCCGAACCCCACTTCGTGGATGGGCTGTTCCGCCTCGGCGGTGACGCACCGCGCGGTGAAGGTCCGCTGCTGGCCCTGCGTCTCCCTGGTGACGGCGGCCTGCCAGCACGCGGCGTCCTGCGCCCCCGCGCTGCCCACGCAGCAGGCGGAGGGGATCGTGGCCGCCCACCCGCGCGTCTCGAAGGAGTGAGCGGACGCCGGCCACCGCACCACCGCCATCGAGCGCGGCGCTCGCCCGGGCATCGACGTCCACCCCGTCCAACACGGCCCGGCGCCCCGGGGGTTCGCAGTCATCCCGCGCCGATGGGCGATGGGGCGAACATCGGCTGGCTCGTGCGCCAGCGCGGACTCGCCCGTGACTACGAGACCGGCCCAGGGGACGGCAAGCAGGAGAATCATCAGGATTCCCAGCCCCACAGTCATGAAGCCGAAGAAAATGCCGCAGAACCTGGCACCACGATTCCCCTGCCACAGCCCCCAGGCTATCGAGCCCGGCAGGACCGTCAGCAGGGCGAACAGGAGCCACTGCGGCGCGCCTCGTATGAGCGCGACGAGTACGATCGCCAGAGGCGTGACGGCCAGGACCCCCCAGATCACGACCGCCCACATGACCGGCGTCGGTGGTTTGCGCGTCTTTGCTGAAGTCACTTCGCGGAGCATAAAAGCACTGGACCGGGAGGGGTCCCGATGCGGCTTCCTCACACCAGACTTGAAGCACTCAAGCAACCCTGGCCTGCGGCAAGAGGATGTGCCCCAGACACTGCGAGCACGCTCCCCCAGCCGCCACCCGGGCCATGACGAACAGTCCGGGCTAAGGCCGAGGACGCTGTGCGTGCTGCTCGTGCGGGGTCTCGGGCTGGCGTATCCACGCGGCCAGGAGGCGGAGTGCCTCTTCGGAGCTGGAGCCTGCTTCGGCGGTGTAGACGCTCAGCCGCTGGTCGGGATCGGCGGGCAGGGTGAGGGACTCGTAGTTGAGGGTGAGCGGGCCGACGATCGGGTGGTGGAAGTGTTTGCTGCCATGCGTGTGGCGGTGCACGTTCTGGTCGGCCCACCAGCGGCGGAAGTCCTCATCCGCGATGGAGAGTTCACCGACGAGTTCGGCAAGGAGCGGGTCGTGGGGGTGGCGTCCGGCGTCGCGCCGCAGCGAGGCGACGATGTCCCGGGCGTGGGTGTCCCAGTGGGTGTACAGCGAGCGGGCGGTCTCGTCGCCGAACATGAACCGCACCAGGTTCCGCTCGCGGTGCGCCAGCGCGTCGAAGTCGGTGAGCAGCGCACGTGCCATCTGGTTGGAGGCGAGTACGTCCAGTCGCCGTCCCAGTACCAGGGCGGGGGTGTGTTCGAGGATCCGGAGCAGGTCGTGCAGCCCCGGGCGGACCGGCTGCGGACGCGTTGCCGTGCGGCGGGGCCTGCCCGTGACGGGCTTGGCGAGCTGGAACAGGTGGGTGCGTTCGACGGGGTCGAGGCGCAGCGCGCGGGAGATGGCGTCCAGGACGGTCTCGGAGACGTTCAGCCGGCGTCCGCGTTCCATACGTACGTAGTAGTCGACGCTCACGCCCGCCAGGTGGGCGATCTCTTCGCGGCGCAGTCCTGGCACGCGCCGGGTGCCGCCGTCGTCGGGCAGGCCCGCCTGGCGCGGGGTGATCCGTGCCCGCCGGGAGCGGAGGAATTCACCGAGAGCTGTGTTGCGGTCCATGCCGTTCACGATAGGGCCCAAGATCGGCCGGATGGTTCGCGAAGGGGGGACTGGCAGTCCCCCGGTCGGGCTGTCCCGGGGGCGGAGCGGGCCCCCGGGAAGACGGTCAGTGGCCCATTCGGGTGCTGAAGTGGAGCGTGTCGAGACCGGCCGGGCCTGACCGCCGCGGTGGGTCTGCGTTCGCATCGTACGAAGGGAACTCCTGTGTCGGACACCAAGACATTCCTGATCACCGGCGTCAGCACCGGCCTGGGCCGCGCCCTGGCGCGTGCGGCGCTGGCCGCGGGCCACCGGGTGGTGGGCACGGTGCGCACGCCCGCCGACGCACGGGGCTTTGAGGCGGTCGCCGGTGACGCGCACGCCCGCATCCTGGACGTGACCGACCACGACGCGGTGGACGCGGTCGTGGCCGAGACCGAGCGCGATCTGGGCCCGGTCGACGTACTCGTCGCCAACGCCGGGTACGGCCATGACGGGCTCTTCGAGGAGTCGTCGATGGACGACCTCCGCCGCCAGTTCGAGGTGAACGTCCATGGAACCGTGGCGGTGATCAAGGCGGTTCTGCCGCACATGCGGGAGCGCCGTCGGGGCCACATCATCGCCGTCACCTCGATGGGCGGGCTGATCACCATGCCGGGCCTCAGCTTCTACCACGGCAGCAAGTTCGCGGTGGAGGGCATCCTCGAGACGCTCGGCAAGGAGGTCGCCGGTTTCGGCATCCATGTCACCGCCGTTGAGCCGGGCAGCTTCCGGACCGACTGGTCCGGCCGCTCGATGATCCGTTCGCCCCGGGCGATCGCCGACTACGACGAGCTGTTCGAGCCGATACGCGCCCGGCGCGTCCACGGCAGCGGCACCCAGCCGGGCGACCCGGACAAGGCCGCGGCCGCGGTACTGCGGATCGTGGCGGCCGACCAGCCGCCGGCGCGCCTGCTGCTGGGCAACGACGCGCTTCGGCTCGTGCGGGCCGGACGCGACGCCTTCGAGCGCGACCTGCGGGCATGGGCCGGGCTCTCGGCCTCCACCGACTTCGACGACGTCGGCCGGTCCGCCTGACGTCACCTGTCGGCGGGGCCCCCGGGCGCGGGGTCCCGCCGGCGGCCGTCAGCAGCAACCCGGCCCGGCCCGTACTTGGTCCACACCGCAGACGGGGATGCTCGTAGCCGCCTCGCGCCACCCGGCGCCTGCTGGTCACCGGGTCACCGGGTCACCGGGGAGAGGCCACAGCTCAAGCCGAGGAGCCCAACGCCCTACGGACCGGCCCACGGCCACCTCCACGACCGCAGGTGCACGGCCTCCGCGAGCCGCCCGACGGCGCCGTAGGCCGTGGTGCCGTGCCCCGGCCCGCGAGTGCGGTGTCCGGCCCGGCCGGTCAGGCCGCGGGTGGGATGTTGTGGTTGACGCGGAAGAGGTTGTGCCGGTCGTAGCGGCGCTTGAGTGTCGTGAGGCGTTCGTAGTCGCGCGGCCGGTAGGCGCGGCGTACGCGCGTGGCGGTCTTGTCGTGGTCGGTGAGGAAGTTGGGCTGGGTGTGCCCGGTCAGGGAGGGGCCGAGGATGTCGAAGACCTGCTGCTGCCCGGCTTCGAGGGCGGCGTCCTTGGCCGGATCCGGGGCCACGTCCGCGACGAACAGGTTGAACGCGGCATCGCGCGGTCCGACCGCGTTGGGGTGCTTGGGGGCACGGGCGAGCGCACCGCCGAGGTGGCGGATCTCGACGACCATCGGGGGGCGGTCGGCGTCGGGGCCCGCGGCGCGCAGCAGGCGCCCAAGGGTCGCGTCGTCCAGTGCCCGCAGCGCACCGGCGCGCTCGCGCGTGCGGATCGGGCCCGCCGGGTCGGCGTAGATCTTCGCGAGGTCGGTGTAGGGCATCTCGGCCACGCTGTCCTGGGCGGGGCCGAGGGCGCGCAGCGGGCGCAGCAGTTTCTCGCCCTCGGCCGCGTTGCCGGTGAAGGCGACGCGCAGCTTGGCGAGGGTCTTGCCGCGCAGTGGCTCGGGGAAGGCGGGGCTGTCGGTGGGGACGTTCACGATCACCAGTGAGGTCGTCATGCGTTCGGTGAGGGTGCGGGTGAACTTCTGGTAGGTCTTGAGGAGTTCGGGTACGCCGCCGGTGAACAGCATGTTTCCGCCGTACAGGCGGGTGAGGGGGAAGAGCGCCGTCTCGATCTCGGTGATCACGCCGAAGTTGGACTTGCCGCCGCGCACCGCCCAGAACAGGTCGGCGTCGCGGTGCGGGGTGAGCCTGCGCCGCCGTCCCTTGGCGTCGACCAGGTCGACGCGGGTGACGTGGTCGGCCGCGAAGCCGACGGTGCGTCCGATCACCGGGAGGCCGCCGCCGCTGGTGTACCCGGTGACGCTGACGTCCACGGCCGAGCCGCTGGCGGGCGCCAGGCCGTGGGCGGCGGCCGCGTCGATGAGTTCGGAGAAGACCACGCCGGGGCTCACCACGGCGGTGCGCCGGGCGGCGTCGATGCGGATGCGCTTGAGCCGGCGGGTGTTGATGAGCAGTCCGCCGTGTGCGGAGCGGGCGATGCCGTGGCCGGTGGCCTGCACGGCGATCGGCACGCGGTGGTGGGAGGCGATGCGTACGGCGGTGGCGATGTCATCGGCGTGGCACGGCACGACGATCGCCGCCGGGTGGTGGTCGATGACCCGGTGGTAGGCGGCGCGCTCCGCGTCGTAGGCCGCGTCCCCGCGGACCAGTACCCGGTCGTCGGGCAGGGCGCGGCGCAGCTGTGCGGCCAGAGCGCGCTCGCCCCGGGTCGCGGTCGTGCTGTCCTGGGCGGGCGCCGGGGCGGCGGCCACCGCACCGGCGGCGACGGCGAGGGCGCCGGCCCCCGCGGCCTTGAGCGCGGTGCGGCGGCCGGGCTGCTGCTGTGACACCTGGTGCTTCCTTGTCTCTCGTGAACTCTCGTGCCGTACGGATACGGCGACGCCGGGGCGTCACGGAGAAAGCTGGCATCTGGTGATCAACAGCGGTTCAACGGTGGGTAAGCGGGCCGGGGTGCGGCTTCTGTGGCTGCGTGGGGTGGTCCGGGGCTGTTCGCCTCAGACCACCCCAGCTGCGGCGCGGCCGGGACGGCCAGCCAGGGGCGGTCGGCCGTGTCGTCGAGGTCGGGCCGGCCGTGCCGTCAGGGGCCTTTGCTACTGGTGCGGGGTGCGCGGCTGGATCCGGTGGTCGAAGGCGGCGCCGCCGACGTCGACCGTGGTCAGCCCGCCGTCGATGGTGAGGACGGCGCCGTTGACGTAGGACGCGGCGGGTGACAGCAGCCAGTCGATCGCCTCGGCGACCTCCTCCGGATCGCCCGGCCGCCCGGCGGGAGTCAGCAGGGTCGCCTCCTCGTACGCCGCCTCGGTGCCGCCCTCGAGGCCTGCCTCCGCCGCGAACCGGGCCATCCGCTGGTCGGCCATCTCGGTGCGCACCCAGCCCGGGCACACGGTGTTGGCCCGCAGCCCCTGGGGCCCGTAGTCGACAGCCAGGGAGCTGCAGAGGTGGAGCAGGGCTGCCTTGGATGTCGCGTAGGCGGCGTTGCCGGCGCCGTTGCGCAGGGCTGCGACCGAGGCGACGGCGACCACCGCGCCGCGGGCGGCCAGCAGATGCGGCAGCGCGGCGCGCAGCAGCAGGAACGGGCCGGTGAGGTTGGTCCGCATCAGCTCTTCCCAGTCCTCGACCGTGGTGTCGCCGACCGCGCCCCCTCTCCCGGTTCCGGCGTTGAGCACCACACCGTCGAGCCTCCCGTAGGCCGTCACCGTCGTTTCGACGAGGTCGCGCACGGCCTCGGGGTCGCCGGCGTCGGAGGGGTGGGCCAGCGCTCCGGTCTCCTTGGCCACCCGGTGCAGCGGCTCGGCTCGCCGCCCGGAGATCACGACCTGGTGCCCGGCCGCGCGCAGCAGCCGGGCGGTGGCGGCCCCGATTCCCGTTCCCCCGCCCGTCACCAGGACAACACGCTGTTCTGCCATGGTCGTTCGCCTCCAAAGATCGGCTTCCGGTTCCCCGCAGGTCGAGCATACGAAGCGCTCGTGCTGCCGGGTCGGCCGGGCTGGCCTGGTCGGAGCAGGCCGTGAAGTGCCAGGACTCTGCCTGTTGTTGGGGGCCCGCGGCTTCACGACAACGCACGGCATCCCGCCAGGTCCAGCCCGGCCGGAGTGAGGAGGCCTTCCTGGAGGCGGTCGCCGCGCTGGGGGTGCTGTCCTGCGGTGCCGCACCGGACGCGGCGAGCCGGGCGGGCGGGCCGCCCGGAGGGGAGCCGAGTTGGCATCGCGTGGTGATCCTTGGGGCTGCCCGGGCACCGGCCCGGGTGGGTACGGGAGGACCGGCCCCGCATCCGGCTGCGGCCCTTTAGGCTGAATCGCTCTGGGATCCGATCGGGTACATCACGGAGGTGTTCATGGGGGAACTGGACGGCCGTACCGCGCTGGTGACGGGCGGCTCGCGCGGGATCGGGCGCGCGGTCGCTCTGCGACTGGCCGCCGAGGGGGCGCTGGTCGCGGTCCACTACGGCGGCAACGACGCGGCCGCTGCGAAGACCGTGGCGCAGATCGCCGAGACCGGCGGCCGGGCGTTCGCGGTGCGGGCCCGGTTCGGTGAAAGCGGCGCGGTGGACCGGCTGTTCGACGGGCTCGCTGCCGGGCTCGCCGACCATGGTGCGGACGGCCTGGACATCCTGGTCAACAACGCGGGCATGCACTCGGTCAGTTCGATCGGGCAGCTCACCGAGGAGGAGTTCGCGCGGCTGCTGGCCGTCAACGTGAGTACGCCCGTCTTCGTGGTCCAGCGGGCGCTGGCGCTGCTGCGGGACGGCGGGCGGATCGTCAACGTGGGCTCGGCGTCCACCCGGATCGCGGACCCCCACCAGATCGGCTACACCGTCACCAAGGCGGCGCTGGCCGCCCTTGGCCCCTCGCTCGCCAACGAACTGGGCCGGCGTGGGATCACCGTGAACACGGTCGAACCCGGGGTGGTGCTGACCGACATGATCGCCCACTACGCCGAGGTGCCCGAGGCGGTGGCCGGACTCGAGGCGATCACCGCGCTCGGACGGATCGGCGAGCCGGAGGACGTCGCGGACGTGGTGGGCTTCCTGGCGGGACCGCGGGGGCGCTGGGTGACCGGCCAGAGCATCGACGTCTCCGGCGGCACCTATCTCGGGCCGATCGCGCCCCGGTGATCTGGCGCGGGCGCGTACCGGGGCCGTGACGTCGGCCTGCGCCGCCTCAGCGAAGTGCGGTGCTGGTCCTCCCCGGTGCCTTGGCGGCCGTAAGGGCCAGCGGCACCTTCTTCAGCTCCTGCTGCGCGGCCGCGCAGGCCGCCGGGGCCGGTGAGGATGAGCGGGGCGCTCCCGGCCGGATCCGGGGCACGGGTGAACTGGCCGCGCCCAAGGGACGGCGGACTGCGGCGCGGACCGGGAGCCCGCGGGCGCTGGCGGGATGAGGACCGGTATGTGCGCCTGCGTGTGCGGCAGGGGCCCGGGTAGCGCGCGCTGGGTGCGCGGGTGGCGGGCGGCGTATCGGCCCAGGCGCTGCGGCAGGCACATCAAGACTCGGGCGTGCCGGGCGGAGAGGGAGGCGAGGTCGCCGCGGTCCCGCGCGGCGAGCGCCCCGCGCACGTCGGCTTTCGCTTCCGTGAGCCAGGTGAGGGCGGCTCGGATTGCCGTGCTCCCGGCCGCGTCGGCCCCCTTGCAGCCGGGCCACGCCCTGGGGCCGTTCAGGCGGATGCTGTTGGCGATTTCGGACCTGATGCCTGCCCGCGCCGCGCTGAGGCGACTTCTGGCCGAGCTGGTCGGCGGGCATGAGGACGGGCGTGCGGGGCTCCCCGTCAACGGCGCGTGCCGGGGGCGTCCTGCCTCCCAGGCTCTGATGGTTGAGAGGAAGCCGCAATATCATTCATTCGGGTGATTATTCGCTAAAACCCTCAACTCTGCCTATACGGGGTGGATCCTGCAACTGCGGCGTGATTCTCACTGGCCACGACAAGAGGGGAAGGACCCTTCATGCGTGCACTCAACCGAATCGGCAGGGCAACTCTGGCCATCGGCGCGGCCGCCGCGCTGGTCACGGGCCTGTCCACCAGCAACGCCCAGGCCGCCACCGGCACGTTCTTCTACACGCGGGCGGACAACGGGCATGAGACGACCCTCAACGTCCCGACACCCAATGGCACATGCATCGCCGTCAGCGGTGGTGCACGTGATGCGCACAACGACACCGACACCGACGCCACCATGTACACGAACAGCACCTGCACGGTGTTCGCCGGCTTCGTCGGCTCCCGGAACTTCGAGACGTTCTCGTCCCCCTTCCCGACCTTCGTGAAGTTCGGCTAGCCCCGTTCCCCTGCCGGGGGCGGCGCCCGGTCGTACCGACGATCAGTCCGTCGCCGCCCCCGGCCACCGGCGGCCGCGCTCCGGCCGGAGGTACCTCGTTCACCGGCCCCTGGCAGCGCGTCGTCGCTGATGCCGCCCTCGCGGGCCGCCTCCGCACGCGTCCCGACGAGGCGGCAGGAGGGCATAGCGCCCCCGTCACGTCACGTCGGCCGGATGCGGGTGCGGATCGAACAGATGCAATAATCGTCGCTGTGACGATAATGATCGAGGATGTGCGGTCCGCGGTGCACGAGATGTCCGCGAAGCTCTACGGCGGGCGCCGGTACGACCTGGTCGGGTTCAGCATCCGCGACGGCTCCTACCCCTGGATCGAAGTCCACGACGGAGTCATCCACTGGACCCTGATGGAGCGCGGCGTGCGATACGGCCCCACCACCACCGAGGACCTGCACGAGGCCATGCACTGGGTCGCTCTCGACGCCACCAGGTCCATGGCCATGCGCTGGGAGCTGGGCCAGCGGGACCGGTGGCCCGAGGACCGGGACACACGGATCGGCTGGAACGCCAAGCAGGTCGCCCTCCTGCGTCTCCTCGATGACCAGTGGGCCGAGGAGTACCGGGCGGATATCCCCGTGCGATGCCCGGGAGTCCGGCTTGAGGACGTGGACGCCCACCCCCTCGCCGCCTGGGTCGCGATCAAAACCGCCGACGAGTCCTTCCTCGCCCGGCAGTGGCGCACCCTGCGCGACAAGCTGCGCGAACCGTACTGAGTTCCCCGTGCCCCTGGCCCTGCCCGCACCGCCACCGGCCGCATTGCGCCCCCTCCCCCGTCTCGCGCTTACGGTGTGCGGGTCACCCACAGCAGTTCCGCCGGCCAGCGGTGTGCCCAGTGGGGCGGGTCGGTTTCGTTGCAGCCGTTGGGTCTTCCGGGTTCGGGCCGCGGCTCGATGAGGTCGTCGATGACGAGACCCGCGCCGCGCAGGACCCTGACCCAGTCGCCGCAGGTGAGCTGGTCGCGCCGTCGCCTTCGGCGGTCGTGCTCGCGCTGGTAGGCGCTGCTGATCCGGTTCCAGAGCCGCCGGTCGGCGGGGATGCTGTCCACGCGCCGGCTCCAGCACTGCCTGCCGGGGGCGGTCAACACGATGAGGGCACCGGCCCGCCCTCGGCCCCGGTCGGGCCGGCGCGTGCGCGGGCGGTCACCGACGAGGCGCGCGGCTTGTCACGGCTGCTCATTCAGCAGCCTCGCCGTCACCGGTCCCGCGACCAGCGGCTGCAGGGGCACGCAGTCGTGGACGTTCCCCTTGAGGTCCGAACATGATCAGGTACTCGACCGGTCCGGTGGATCCGGCGTTGGCGAGTCCGTGGGGGACGCGGGTGTCGAACTCGATGACGTCCCCGGCGGTCAGGACGAGGTCCTGGTCGCCGAGCGCGATCCACAACCGCCCGTACAGGACGCACAGCCACTCGTAGCCCTCGTGGGTCCCCTGGCGGGGCCGCCCGGGCGGCTCCCCGACGGCGGGCAGGACGTGCTTGTGGGCGTGCAGGCCGCCGACGTACCGGGTCAGCGGCAAGACCGCCTTGTCGTCGCCGAAGCTGTGCGGCGCCGTGCTGCGGGGCCCGGCCGCAGGGGCGGGTGCGGTGCCGGCCAGCTCGTCCAGGGAGACTTCGTATTCCTTCGCCAGCTGCAGCACCACCTCCAGGGTGGGCTTGCGCCGGCCGGTCTCGATCCGCGACAGCGTGCTGGACGAGACGCCGGTCGCGCGGCTGACAGCGGCGAGCGTGACGCCGCGGCGCTCGCGCACGGCCCGCAGCCGCGGCCCCATCGCCGCCAGCGTCCGGGCCACGTCGTCCCCTGCCACCGTCCCCGTTCCCTCCCGCCGCGCCGCTTCACCGCCCTGTCCTGCAACCTTGCCAGACCGGCAACGCTGATCGCGCCGGACGGCCGCGGCACCGCATGATCGACGGGTCCCCGCCGGCCGCCCACGAACCGAGGAGAAGTCCCCATGCGATCCCAGCCGACCGCCGCACCGCGCCACCGCACCGTCCAGGCCCCGGCCGGGCGCCTGCACCTGGTGGAGCAGGGCACCGGCCCGCTGGTCCTGCTCGTCCACGGCTTCCCCGAGTCCTGGTACTCCTGGCGCCACCAGCTCCCGGCCCTCGCCGCGGCCGGGTTCCGGGCAGCGGCGATCGACGTACGCGGCTACGGCCGCTCCTCCAGGCCCGCCGCAACCGACGCCTACCGCATAGTCGACCTGGCGGAGGACAACGTCGCCGTCGTGCGCGCCCTCGGCGAGGAGAGCGCGGTGATCGTCGGCCACGACTGGGGCTCCAACATCGCCGCCGCCTCCGCCCTGCTCCACCCCGAAGTCTTCCGCGCGGTCGGCTTGCTGAGCGTCCCCTACGCACCGCCCGGCGGCCCCCGCCCCACCGACGTCTTCGGCCGGATCGGCGGCCCCGAGCAGGAGTTCTACGTCTCCTACTTCCAGGAGCCCGGTCGCGCCGAGGCGGAGATCGAGCCCGACGTCCGCAGCTGGCTCGCCGGCTTCTACGCGGCCCTGTCCGCCGACACGATGCCGGCCGAGGGCGAGCCCGACCCGCACTTCGTCACCCGCGGCGGCCGGCTGCGCGACCGCTTCCCCACCGGCCCGCTCCCCGCCTGGCTGACCGAGGACGACCTCGACGTCTACGCCGCGGAGTTCGAGCGCACCGGCCTGACCGGCGCCCTCAACCGCTACCGCACCATGGACCGCGACTGGGAAGACCTCACCCCCCACCGCGGAGCCCCGCTCACACAGCCCGCCCTGTTCATCGGCGGTGCCCTGGACGCCTCCACCACCTGGATGGCCGACGCCATCGACGCCTACCCCACCACTCTCCCCCGCCTGTCGGCCTCCCACCTCCTGGAAGGCTGCGGCCACTGGATCCAGCAAGAACGCCCCGACGAGGTCAACCGCCTGCTGACCGACTGGCTCACCACGACGCAGAGCTGAACCAGGCCGACTGCCAGGGCAGCTTGGCGCCGCGTTCCGGGCGGGCCGCACCGAGGCAGCCCGCGCCGGTCTGCTCGCCGAGGCCGAACAGCCGCACCGCACCTGGCCAACAACGCAGGCGTGGTCGGCCCCGCGCGCACGCCCGCCAGGTGCCTACCACGCACTTCGAACACCACCCGGGCACCGGCAGCCTGACCACGGATCAGGTCCGCCTGCGGGGCATCCGGCCGGACCTCCGGCCGGGATCCCTCACGACGTACAGGGCCGCTTCGGCGACCGTCCTCTCGGTCAGTTCCCCGCCCCCGCGCTTCACAGCGCGGCTGAAGAGCCGCCGCACCCGGGCGTAGAAGTCACCGCCCGCCTGCGTCGCGACGGCCTGGGCGAAGGGAACGACGGCCGCGGCCCCCCACGATCATCGCCGCATCGATGGCGCGCAGCACCGCCACGGCAGCCGCACCAGAAGGTCGCCCCTTCTGCTGCCCGGCGGTGCAGGCTCTGCGGTCCGCGTGCCGCTGCCATGCGCCCCCTCGAACGGGCTGCCGAGATCACGGCGAGCTCAGTTGAGCGGCAGCCCCTGACCGAGAAGGGATGATTGGTTCAACTATGCCTGAAACAGGGGGTTTTGGCGCTCAACGGAGGGGGCCGATGCAGTCTGATGGCAGGGGGAGACCCACATCAGGGCCGAGGTCGTCACGATCCAGGAGGTCGGTGCCGCCTCGAGCACCGGGCAGGCCAGGCTCGTTGGGGTGTGGCCCGTCTCCCTTCCCATCGCTGAGTCCGACGAGGACTACGACTGGGACTGGGACTGGGACATCGCGGACAAGATTGACTGGATCATTCATCACATCACCGGGGGCTTCAAGCTCTACGCCACCAAGGGCTGGGGCGGCCTCCTCCAGGCGAAGACCAACGGCACAGGCGCGCCCCGCGCTTCCCACGTGACGGAGGGCGCGGCTGCCGGCTCCAGCGGGCGTGATCACGTGCTGGGCCCCGCGCTGCCCCGGTCGTCTTCTAGGGTCGTTTCCATGATGATCGATACGGGGACCACCGGCCCGCTCTTCGATGCCCTGCGGGCGGACGCTCTCACCAGCCCGGATCAGCTGGCCGAGCTCTACTCGCAGCCGAACCCGAACGCACTGCGCAAGGAGACCGACCACCTGACCGAACAGACCCGCGCGCTGATCGGCTGTTCCTCCCTGGTGTTCATAGGCAGCGCCGACGCCGAAGGGCGGGCGGACGTGACGCCGCGCGGGGGCCCGGCCGGGTTCGTCTCCGTGCTGGACGAGCGGACCCTGGTGATTCCCGACGCGACCGGCAACAAGCGGCTCGACACCCTGCACAACGTGCTGCAGACCGGGCGTGCCGGACTGGTCTTCCTCATCCCCGGCCGCCCGACCACGCTGCGCGTCAACGGCCGCGCCTGCGTCTCCGCCCGCCCGGAACTGCTCGAACAGCTCACGCCCGTCGGCAAGCCGCCCGTCACCGCGCTGGTGGTGCACGTCGAACAGGTCTACCCCCACTGCCCCAAGTCGCTGATGCGCGCCCACGCGTGGCAGCCGGAGAAGTGGGTGTCCGCCGACGCCCAGCCCGCCAGCGCCGAGGTGACGCTGGCCCAGCTGAACCTGCCGGGCCTGACGGTCGAGCAGGTCGAGGAGGCCGAACGGGAGTCGCTGCGCCTGCGTTACGAGTGAACCGGACGCGGGCGCGCCCCTCGCCTCCCGCGCCCCGCCTCCTGGGCTCCTGCGGCCGCGCTGCGGCATGCCTGCGGGGCCCCCGGGGCGGGGCCCGGCCGGCGGGCTAAGGCACTCCCCTGCGTCTAAGGCCCCCGCCTCGCTGGAAGATGCGGAACCTTCCCGATGTGCCGCATCCGCCTGGGAAGCGACAGTGGAGTCATCGCACAGAGCGAGACACCAGCACCGCAGGGGGAGAAGAAGATGTTCGACTACGAGATCCACCAGTTCCGCGCCGCCGAGCTCGCCCAGGAAGCCGCCCGCCACCGCCTCGTACGAGAGGCGCGCAAGGCCGCCGCGCCGCGCCGCCGGGTGCTGGGCCGGGAAGGGGCCAAGGCCCGCCTGACGGCCGCGCGCACCAGGGCCGCCGACCGCTACACCCGCGCGGCCTGACCCCCGAGGTGCGGTGACCGGTGCCGGTGGCGGGCGTCGCCCGGACGGGTGTTCGGGGTTGCGGGGCTTGGGTCCCGTGCGCACGGTGAGTGCGCGTACAGCCTTGTCGCACGAGTCGCCGAGCGGTGCTGCGGGTACCCGCCGCCGGGGCGGCCCGGCCGATCTCCCGCCTGGAGGCCCCGTCATGCGCCACTCCGCCCGCCGCCGTGCCGCGGCCTGCGCGCCGCTCCTCGTCCTGGGTGTCCTGCTCGCGCCCTGCGCCCCGGCGTGGGCCGATACCGGGCGGGCGAAGAGCGTGCGTGCGCCGGACGGCCGGCGTGATCTGATCAACTTCGGCACCGTCAAGTGGTTCAACGCCGAGAAGGGGTACGGCTTCATCGCGCCGGACGTCTCCGGCCCGGACGTCTTCGTCCACTACTCGCAGATCATCGGCGTGGGGTACCGGAGCCTGCGGGAGGGCCAGCGCGTGGAGTACCAGGTGGCGGAGGGACCCAAGGGCCCGCAGGCCGTGAACGTCGTCCCTCTGTGAGCGTGCGTCACCCGGGCCGGCGGCGCTCACGGCCCGGTGCGGGTGCGGGGCCCGGCGGCCTGCGGCGTCACGCACCCCCGCCCCGCCCGGCGGGCGGTGCCGCGGGGCGGGGCGGGGGCGCGTGAGGGGCCGGGCGGGCCGGGGGCCGGACGGGGGTCAGCAGGCTCCGAGGTCCTGCCAGACGCCCCACTGGCCGGTGGTGCCGGGTTCCTCGCCGGTCGTCCACCACTTGGCCTTCCAGGTGTGGCCCTTGTGGGAGACCTGCTGGCCCGCGGTGTAGACCGTGCCGGAGGCCCAGGGGGCCGCGGTGCACTGGTTGCCGCTGCCGCCGGTGATGGTCAGGGAGTAGGTCGTGGAGTGGGCGGCCGAGGGGCTCGTGGCGGTGACGACGAGGCTGTAGGTGCCGTTGACGGCCGCCTGGGTGGTGGAGACGGTGAGGGTCGAGGTGTCGCCGGCCGTGACCGAGGCGGGGCTGAGGGAGGCGGTGACCCCGGCGGGTGCGCCGCTGACGCTCAGGTCCAGGGTGCGGGCGCCGCCCGCGGTGACCGCGGTCTTCAGGGTGCTGGTGGCGGAGGTGCCTGCCTTGAGGGTGGCGGCGGGCGGGGAGAGGGCCAGGGAGAAGTCGTCGCTGGGCGGGGTGTTGCCGCCGGTGAAGGGCGCGAAGACGCGGGAGAAGTCCCAGGTGCCCTGTTCGATGCCGGAGCAGTCGTCCCTGGCTCCGCCGCCGGGGCACTTTCCGTTGTCGCGCTGCAGGGCCCAGAAGCTGAGCGTGTTGATTCCCTTGGCGGTCGCCCAGTCGTAGACCGTTGTGGCGTTGGGCAGGGTGAAGGTCTCGGCGGGGCCGAAGTCGTCGACGCCCGGCATCTCGGTGACGCCGATCATGCCCCAGAGCTGGGCGGGGGTCTTGGCGGGGTAGAGCTTGGCGAGCTGGTCGTACAGGCCCTGGGCGGCGGTCTTGGTGTCCTGGGCCATGTCGTGCTGGGCGTTGTCGTAGTAGTCGAACGTCATGATGTTGGCGACGTCGACGCGCGCGCCGTTGGTGACCGCGTTCCTGAGCAGGGCCAGGCCGCTGGCCGCCAGGCCCCGGGTGGTCGTCGGCAGGGTGTAGGAGATCTCCAGCTTGCGGCCCGTGGAGGCGGCCCAGTCCTGGACCTTTTTGATCGCCTTGTTGCGGCGGTCGATGCCCGCGGTGTTGTCCAGGGCGTCGACCTCGATGTCCATGTCGAGCCGGGGGACGTCGTAGGTCGTGATGACCTTCTGGTAGACGGCGGCGATCTGGTCGACGTCGGTGCAGCTGTCGGCGATCTCGGTTCCGGTGGTGTCCGCCGTGTAGCCGCCGAAGGAGGGGATGACGTCTCCGCCGCGGCCCTGGATCGTCTTGATGTCGGCGCCGAAGGACTTGGTGTCGACGGGCAGTGAGGTGTCGCCGTTCCAGTAGGCGGTGCAGGAGCCCTTCGTCGCCGTCTGGAGGAAGGCCATCGTCAGGTGCTTGGCGCCGGACTGGGCGCTGAGGGCGGCGGGGCTCTCGCCCGTCCAGGACTCGAAGTAGGGGGCGAAGACGTGGGCGGGCAGCGGGGTGGCGGCCTGGGCGGGGGTGCTGGAGAGCGCGGTCAGGCCCAGAGCGGCCACCGCGGTGGCCGCCGCGGCGAGAGCGGCAGGGAGGGAACGCAGACGTCTCATGGCCATCCCAAAGGGGTGAAGGGGCGTCAGGGAGGGTCTGACGCAGGGCTGTTGCCCCACGAGGTAGCCATGTGGTCATAGGCATGTCAATGGTATGGACCAAGCAAGGACTAGGCCAATTCCGGGGCGTTCCGTGCCGACGGCGGCCGCGGGCGGGGCCGCGCGGCGGGGGCCGCTGGTCAGACGGCCGTCCCGCCCCGGGCCGCGGGCGGCCGTCCGGGGCGCCCGTCCGTACCGCTTGACCGTAATTTCAACAACCTCCGGGCCCGGCGGGACCCGCCCCCGTGCGCGCCGCCCGCGTACGCTCCAGGGCCTGGCGGGCGGCGAGATAGCCCGCGACCCGGAACGCCAGCTCGTGGGAGCCGAACGCATCGGCGCGGGCAGCGCGCAGCACCGCCCGGACGGCCACCACGATGCCGTGCCCGGGCAGGCGCAGCTGCTCCTCGATCCCCGCGGCCGCGGCCGCGAAGAAGCGCGGCAGGTCCCCGGCGGGCTCGTACTCCACCGTCAGCCCCGGGGCCGTCTCGAAGACGAAGCCCTCGGCGGCGGGCTCGAAGTCCACGGTGACCCCCGCGAAGTGCGGCGCGCAGTTCTGGCGCTGGTGCAGCACGCACACGCCGCGGACCGGGTACGGCGGGAACCGGGGCGGCGCCAGGGTCATGCCGCAACGCTACCCCGCACGGGTGAACGGCCGCCGCGTGCCGGGGTGTCCGCGTCCCCGCGACGGGGCAGGGTTCCCGCGGCGAGACAGGGTTCTCGCGGGCGGGCTTCGGGAGGCGGGCAGGGTGAGCGTGGACCGGCACGGCCAGGTGATGACGGACACCGGCGCCGCAGCGGTGCGGCACTACGAGCAGGCCCTGGAGGACCTCCTCTTCTTCCGCGGAGAGGTGTCCGGGCAGGTCGGGGCCGTGCTCGAGGCCTCGCCCCGCTCCGCCATGGGCCACGTCTTCCGCGCCTACCTCGGACTGCTCGGCACGGAGGAGAAGGACGCGGCCGAAGCGGCCGCAGCGTTCACCGCGTTCCGCCAGGGCATTGACGCGGGCGGGCTGAGCGTGCGCGAGCGCCTGCACACCGAGGCCGCCTCCTGCTGGCTGGCGGGCGACCTGCACCGGGCCGGCCGGCTCCTGGGCGACCTCGTGGTGGCCCACCCCAAGGACGTCCTCGCCCTGGCCGTCGGCCATCAGATCGACTTCTTCACCGGCAACGCCGTCCTCCTGCGCGACCGCATCGGCGGCGCGCTGGCCGCCTGGGACCGCGAGGATCCGCACTACGGCCTGCTGCGGGGCATGTACGCCTTCGGCCTGGAGGAGGCCGGGCACTACACCCTGGCCGAACAGGTCGGCCTGGAAGCCGTCGAACGCAACGCCCGCGACGTCTGGGGCATCCACGCCGTCGTCCACGCCCTGGAGATGCAAGGACGGCACGAGGACGGCATCGCCTACCTCGACGCCCGCACCGAGGCCTGGTCGGCCGGCAACTACCTGAACGTCCACAACTGGTGGCACTACGCCCTGTACCTGCTGGAGACGGGGCGCACCGACAAGGTCCTGGCCGTCTACGACGCGGCCCTGCACCACGACGGTTCGGCCGGGGCGGCGATGGAGCTCCTGGACGCCGCCGCGCTGCTGTGGCGCCTGTACCTGGCGGGCGCCGACACCGGCGGCCGCTGGCCCGTGCTGGCCGACGCGTGGGCGCGCCGGGGCGACGGGCCCCACTACGCCTTCAACGACGTCCACGCCGTCATGGCCTACGTCGGGGCCGCCCGCACCGGCGACGCCCAGCGCCTGATCCGTGAGCGGGAGAGGTGGCTGCGCGAGGCCGGTGCGGGGCCGTCCAACGTCTCGATGACCGCCGAGATCGGCCTTCCGGTGTGCCGGGCGCTGGTGGCCTACGGGCAGCGGCGCTACGCCGAGGTGGTGGACCTGCTGCTTCCGCTGCGCTACCGCTTCCAGGAGTTCGGCGGCAGCCACGCCCAGCGGGACGCCCTGCAGAAGACCCTCGTCGAGGCCGCCTTGCACGCGGGCCGGTACGACCTGGGCCGCGCGCTGCTGAGCGAACGCATCAGCCTGCGCTCCCGCTGCCCCTACAACCAGCGGGCGTGGGCGCGCCTGACGGCCGGGCGGCGGCCGGGGTCCGGGTGAGCGACGGGGCGGCCCGCGGGCGCCCCGGCCCGGCGGGCGGGTGCCCGGCTGTGTAGCGCCCTGCCGCGGGGGGGGGTGCTGGCGGTGGGTGTCGGTGTCAGGGGCGGTGTCAGCGGGGTGTCAGGGCGCTGACAGCAGCGGCGGAGATCGTAGAGACATCAAGCACCGACCCGGTGGCTCTCACCACCGGCCGAACCGCTCAAGGAGCACCCCATGTCTCTGGCCCTCATCGCCCTCACCGACCAGGACAAGAACACCCTGCGCACCGCCGCCTACGGCGCCGTCTCGCTGATGGCCGCCGCCGACGCCGCCGGAAAGCCCCACAAGACCGCCACCCAGGGCACCATCGCCCTGACCTCCGCCACCGGCCAGGTCGGACACGTCCTCGCCGAGAAGACCCCCCTCAAGAACCTCAAGGGCACCACCACGGCCGCGCTCGCCGAGCACGTCCTGCCCGCCCTGACCGCGGCGATGCAGCTGCTCCAGCGCCACTCCCCCGCCGAGGCCGCCAACTTCCGCGCCACCGTGACCACCGCCGTGCAGGCGGCCGCCCGCGCCCACCGGGCCGAGCCCGGTCCCGCCCTGGCCGCCATGGCCCGCAAGATCACCGATGCCCTCGACGCCGCCTGACCGCAGGGCCCGCCCGGGCCCTGCGCCCGCGCTGCCCGCGTCGCCGTACGGGGACGGCGGGCCGGCCGCCCGGCGGGGGTTACAGGTGCAGGAGCATGAGGATTTCGTCGCGGTCGTCTCCGGGGGCCAGGCGCAGGGCGCCCGGCCAGCGGCCGATCTCCCGCCAGCCCAGGCGGGCGTAGAAGGTCTCCAGGCCCGCTCCGGCGCGCGCGGCCAGGTGCAGTTGCTCCAGGCCCATCTCGTGGGCCGCGACGTGGTGGGCGTGTGCGGTCAGGGCGGCGCCGATGCCCCGGCCGCGCATGCTGGGGTGGGTCTGCACGTGGTGCACGGTCCCCCAGTGGGCGGTCAGGGGCGAGGAATCGCGGCGCAGGTGCAGCCAGCCCACCAGTTCGCTGCCGTCCCAGGCGGTCAGCAGGCGGGACGTGTGCGGGGCGAGGCCCTCGATGATGGTGTCGAGGGCGGGCGCGGCCTGCTGGGTGCCGATGGGCGGTAAGGGGAAGCCCGCGGCGCCGCCGTCGTTGGTGACATCGACCCAGCACTCGAGCAGGGCTTGGCGCACATGCGCGTCGATGTCCCGGGCCGAGGCGACTTGATGCAGGTGGAAGGAGTCGGTGGTCATGGCGCGGAGTCTGGCAGGGCCCACTGACATCGCCCGCCGTGCTCCGGGGCTCCGGCACACCGCCCGGGGTGACTTCGCGCCAGGGCGGGTGCGGCGGGTGTGCCGGTGCGCGCCGCCGGTTGTCGTGGCGGCGCACATCCGCTGCCTCGCCCGGGCGGGGCCCGCTCGTGAGGCCCCGCTGATCGCGCGGGTGGGCGGGGTCCGCGGGGCCGGTCGCCTTGTGGGTGGTGTGCGCCGTGTCCGGGCTCGCCGGGTCGATCCGTACCGGCCATCCCGCAGGCACCGCGGCCAGGACGGCGCCATGCCGCACGGCCACCGGGTGTCCTCGGCGCGCCCGGCCCGGCGGGCAACTCGGCGGCCTGCCCGGCGGCATGCGTCACCCGGTGGCCGTCCAGGCGGTGGCCGTCCAGGCGGTGCGTGTCAGTGGCAGGGACTACCTTCGGGTGGCCCGAGGTATCCACCGGTCTCTACGGGCTCCACGGGCTCGACGAAGAGGATCGCCACGCATGGCTCTGCCGGCTTCCGCCGTTCACGGCGTCGCTCTGACCGAACGCGTCATCGCCCGCGTCGAGGCCGACCCTTCCCGGCCGGTCCTGGACTACGCCCCGTGGGCCGGGCCCTGGAGGTCCGCCCCGTCCTCGCCGCTGCCCGCCGGCGTGCTGGACGGCGCCGTGTTCCCCAGCGGCCGCCCGCTGCCGCCGAGCCTGCGGCGCTGGCTTGCCTTCGACAGTGAACTGCTGTGCCGCTTCGGCTGGTTCGGGCCCGCGTACGGGTTCACGCCGCGCACGCTCGGACAGCTCGCGCGGGAGGAGTTCGGCGACGGGTGGGGGGCGTGTTACGAGCCGCTGTCGGCGCGCTTCGACGAGTGCTTCCTGCTGCCGGGCGGATCCGACTCCCGCCGGGTCCTGGCCACCGGCGCCGTCGACGAGTACGGCGAGTACCCGGTGTTCGCCCTCGACATCGACGACCTCCCCTGCATCGAGCTGATGTACCCGGGCCTGGATGTGTACCTGGCGGACACGGCCGGGCTCGTCACCCGTGCGGGGCACGGCTATTCCGCGCTGGCCGACGACCCGGCGTACGGGCCGCGGATGCGGGCCCACGCGCGCCAGGTGTTCGCCGGCGAGCTCGCCCAGGAGTGCCTGGGGTGAGTTCGCCCCGGTGTGCCGTGCCGTCGGGGGTCCAGGCGCTCGTCGCCGCCGGTGGCGCGGGCAAGGTCCCAGGTGGGGATCAGGACGTCAAGCGGTGAGCATGCGGCTGCCCTGCGTGTCCCCCTGGTGGCTTTCCGCGCCCGGCCGCGCTGCCGCCGGGCGCGGCGGCAGCGCGGGGCGCCCGTGCGCAACAGTGGCTGCCGCGGCTCTTGTTCTCGGTGAGCCGTGGGGGCACGCTCGGTGACCGAGTGGGCGACGTAGAGTTCGTCCTGATCTTTTCCGAGGGGCGCGGGCGGTGACCGTACGAGTGCGTGCGGGTGCCGGGAGGGAATGTGGGATGCGTTCACGCAGCAGGGCAACGGGCGCGGCCGGGGCGGGAGTTGAGCCGCAGGGCGCGGCGGGGCCGGGCGGGGAGGGGGTGGGGCGGCGGCGGTTCCTCGGGTTCGTGCTGGCCGCTCCCACCCTGGTGACGGCCGCCGAGCTGGGGGCGGCGCCCGCGGCCGAGGCGGACATCACCGAACTGGTGGACCTCAACGACGTGATGACCACCGCGGCGCTGCCGACGTCGAACCTGATCACGGTCGAGGTGCACGCCGACGGCACGGTCTCCTTCGCGCTGCCGCGGGCCGAGGTCGGCCAGGGCATCACCACGTCGACGGCCATGCTGATCGCCGAGGAGCTGGACGTGCCCCTGGAGCGGGTGCGCGTCACCCTGGCCGATGCCCGGCCGGAGCTGGTGTTCAACCAGCTCACCGGCGCCTCCAACACCACCATCTCCACCTATCTGCCCATCCGGGTGGCCGCCGCCGTCGCCCGGGAGCGGCTGCTGCGGGCCGCGGCCGCCGAACTGCGCGCCCCGCTCGCCGGTCTCACGCTGCGGGCGGGCACCGTCACCGACGGCGCGGGCACCGCCATCGGCATCGGTGCGCTCGCCGCCAAGGCGGCGAGCGTCACGGTGCGGCGCGCCTGGGTGGACCTCAAGGACCGCGCGGACTTCACCGTCATCGGCCGGCCGCACAACCGCATCGACGCGCTCGCCGCGGTGACGGGCCGCAAGAAGTTCGCGATGGACCTCGACGTGCCCGGCGCGCGGCCGACCATGGTGTGCCGGGCGCCGACCATCAACGGCCGGGTGGGTTCGGTGGCCAACCTCGATGAGGTGCGTGCCATGGCGGGCGTCACCGATGTCGGCGTGGTCTCCACCGGGGTCGCGGTGCGCGCGCGGACCTTCGGGCAGTGCATCGAGGCCGTGCGCGCGCTGCGGGTGGCGTGGCGGCCCGGCAGCGCGGACGGGGCCTCGGACGAGTCGGTGCTCCAGGAGCTCAAGGAGGCGGAACTGCCGCTGGGGCTGCCCGCGCTGACGCCGTCGGTGGAGGCCCGCTTCACCTTCCACTTCCGCGGCAACAGCGCCCTTGAGCCCAACTGCGCGATCGCCGACGTGCGGGCGGACCGGGCGGAGATCTGGTCGGGCCTGAAGGCGCCGATCGTCGCCAAGCAGGCCATCGCGGCCCGCCTGGGGCTCGCCCCGGGCGCCGTGACCGTGCACGTCACCGAGGGCGGCGGCTCCTTCGGGCGCAAGCTGTTCCTCGACGCCGCGCTGGAAGCCGCCGAGATCTCCCAGACGTTCGGCAAGCCGGTCAAGCTCATGTGGCACCGGGCGGACGACGCGCGCCAGGGCCGCGCCCACCCCATGGCCACCTCCCGGGTGCGGGCCGCCTACGCCGGCGGCACGGTGCTCAGCTACAAGCAGCGGCACACCAGCGTGGCCACCGACTTCGGCCACGGGCTCGGCGAGGTCTTCACCGCCCTGGCCGCGAAGCTGCCGGTGGGCGACGCCGCGTTCTCCCAGACCTTCTTCCACCTCACCCAGTCCATGCCCTACGACATCGCCGTGCACAGCCGGCTGCTGAGCGAGACCAACAAGGGCTTCAACACCGGCAGCATGCGCGGGGTCTACTCCCCCGACGTCGTGTGCGCGCGCGAGCTCATCATCGATGAGCTCGCCGCGAAGACGCGCCAGGACCCCCTGGCCCTGCGGCGCGGTCTGCTGCGCGAGAAGCGCTTCCGGGCCGTCCTGGACAAGGCGGCCGAAGCCGGCGGCTGGGGGCGGCCGATGCCGGCCGGGACCGCGCAGGGCATCGCCTTCCACGGCGAGTACCGGTCGGCCAGCGCCGTCCTGGTCGAGATCGACTGCCGTCCCGAAACGGTGAACAGGCCGGTGCGGGACGGGGTGAGCGGGCCGCGCGTCACCAAGGCCGTCGTCGCCGTGGACGTCGGCCTGGCCGTCAACCCGCGCGGCCTGGAGGCGCAGATGACGGGCGCCGTCATGGACGGCATCGCCCAGGTGCTGACCTCCAGCCTGCACCTGCGCGAGGGACACTTCCTCGAGGCGAGCTGGGACAACTACTTCTACACCCGGCAGTGGAACACCCCCCTGGAGCTGAAGGTCCTGCTCATGCCCTCCGCCGGCGGCGAGCCCGGCGGCGCCGGGGAACTGGGCGTGGCCGCCTCCATGGCCGCCGTCGCCTGCGCCTACGGGCGGGCGACGGGCACCATGCCCACCCGCTTCCCGGTCAACCACGGCACGCTCTCCTTCACGCCCAAGCCGACCGTGCCGCCCGTGCCCGCCTCGCCCACCGACGGCCTGGACCACGTCCGCTGAACCGCCCCGCCCCCACCCCCGCCCCCTGCCCGTCAAGGGCCGCCCCACACCGAGGAGTTGCCGTGCCCGAGCACACGTTCCGTCTCAACGGCGAGCAGGTCACCGTCGAAGCCGCCGATGACGAGCGGCTGTTGTGGGTGCTGCGCGACCTGCTGGGCGTGACCGGGCCGAAGTACGGCTGCGGCATCAACGTCTGCAAGGCCTGCACCAGCCACCTCAACGGCAAGGCGGCCAACCCCTGCGCCATCCCGGTCAAGGACCTCGCCCCCGACGACGAGGTCACCACCATCGAGGGCCTGGCCGCCACCGTGGACGCCGAGCTGCACCCGATGCAGCAGGCCTGGCTGGAGCAGGACGTGGCCCAGTGCGGCTACTGCCAGCCCGGCCAGATCATGGCCGCCGTGGCCCTGGTGCGCCGCCTCGCCCAGGAGGGCCGCGCCGTCACCGACGCCGACCTGGACGGCATCCGCAACATCTGCCGCTGCGGTACGTACCCCCGCATCCGCGAGGCGATCCGGGCCGGCGCCGAGCGGATGTGAAGCATCCCCGCGGGCCTGCGGGGCGTGCCGGGCGCGGTGGCACCGGCGGGCCCGCGGCCGGTGTATGATCTTCACGTAACTCCGGTGCAGGGCACGGGAGTCACGCGTCTGTGGTCCAAGGAAAGACGTCCATCATCCGATGGGAAATGCAGGTGCAAGGCCTGCCGGGCGCTCCACACGAAGGCCCCCTCCGCCCGGAGGGGGCCTTCGCCGTTCCCGGGCGGGGCCGGGGGCTGCGGCGGTGTGTCACGGGGCCTTCAACGTACGGAAAACGCTATGTTGCGTTCATTTTCGGGTCAACGAATGAGGTGGCCCGTATGGGGTGGGTGCCCAGTTCAGCAGGGGGAAACTCTTGCAAAGGGCCTGCTGGTTAATGCAATGAGTGGCTGATTCATGCTTTGCAACGAGCTGTATCTGTACGCACACTGGCCACCGCACACCCAGCGCACGAGGTGACCATCCATGCCAGGAAACAGACTGACGCAGCAGGACCGCCGGCTCATCGCGGCGGGGATGGCCGACGGGCTTTCGTACACCGAGATCGCCAAACGCCTGCGGCGGCCGACGTCGACCGTCACCCGGGAGGTGATGCGCAACGGCGGCCCCCGCGAGTACCGGGCCGACCGCGCCCACCACGCGGCCGGGCGCCGGGCCCGGCGCGGCAGGCCCCCCGCCGCGGGCGCGGCGCAGCCCTCGGTGCCCGATGCCCAGGCCCACGGCTACGGCCGTGACGCCCAGGCGGTGCGCGACTTCGAGCAGCAGCTCGTGCGGCTCCTGGTCGGCATCGGCCTGCAGGGGATGGTCTCGCGGGTGCTCGCCTGCATCTGCGTCACCGACTCCGGCAGCGTCACCGCCGCCGACCTCGCGCGACGCCTGCACGTCAGCCCGGCCTCGGTCTCCAAGGCCATCAGCCAGCTGGAGCAGCAGGAGATCGTGCGCCGCGAGCGCGACGCGGGCCGCCGCCACGACCGGTACCTGATCGACGGCGACGTGATGCACCGCGCGATCCTGGGCAACCTGCGGCGCAACGCCGCCCTGGCGCAGACCGCGTACGAGGGCGCGGGCATCCTGGGCGCCGACACGCCCGCGGGGGCGCGGCTGCGGGGGATGGGCCTGCTGCTGGACCACGTCAGCCAGAGCATCATCCGCTCGATGCGGCAGTGGCGGGACCTGACCGCCCCCGTCCCCTCCCCCGCCGCCGCGGTGGAGCAGGAGTAACAGCGCGCCGCGGCGGGGTGGTTCACAGCTGGCGCAGGGCGCCGCCGTCCACCGCCCATTCGGCGCCGGTGACCTGCCCGGCCAGGGGCGAGAGCAGATAGGCGATGACGCGGGCGACGTCGTCGGGGGTGCCGATGCGGCCGGTGGGCAGGCGGCGCACCTCGCGCACGAAGTGGTCGACGGCTTCCTCGCGGGGGCGCTGGAAGCGGGCGGCGAGCTGGTCGGCGAAGCCGCCGGGGGCGTCGAACAGGGCGGTGCGGGTGGGGCCGGGCGAGACGACGTTGGAGCGCACCCCGCGGGGGCCGAACTCCGCGGCCAGGGTCATGGAGACCGACAGCAGCGCGGTCTTGGCGGCGGCGTAGTCGACGACGGGGGCGTCGGGGAAGCGGGCGGCCTCGCTGGCGACGTGGACGATGCTGCCCGCCCCGCGCTCCAGCAGGGCGGGCAGGGCGGCCCGGCTCATGCGCACCGCGGAGTGGAAGTTCAGCGCGAAGCTGTGCAGCCACTGCTCGTCGCTCACGTCCAGGAAGCCGGTGCGCGAGGTGAGGCCGCCGACGTTGTTCACCAGGCCGTCCAGGTGCCGGTGGCGCTCCAGGACGGCCTCCAGGAGGCGGGCGGGGGCGTCGGGGTCGGTGACGTCGGCGGCCAGGCAGTCGACGGCCGGGCCCGGGGCGGTGATCGTGTGGGGGGTGCGGGCGACGGTGACGACCTGTGCGCCCTCGGCGGCCAGCAGCCGGGCGGTGGCCTCGCCGATCCCGGCGGAGGCTCCGGTGACCAGGAAGACCTTGTCCTTCAGGTGCAGTTCCACGACAGAGGTGTCCGGTTCCTTGACGTAAAAAGGGGGGGCCACCGCGCGCGTCCCCGGCGGATCGGGGGGCGGGCGCGGTGCGGAGACCTCAGGCTAGGGCCGGGCGGGGCGGGCGCGGGGCCCGTGGGGGGTGACTGCGCTCGATCGGGTGTGGGTGGATCACCTGTCGGTCGTTCAGGTGTCCGCCCGCCGGGGCAGTGCCCGGTCCACCAGCGGGGCGGCGGCGCCGGTGTAGTGGGCGGGGTCCAGCAGCGGGGCGATCAGGGCGCGGTGGGCGGCCAGTTCGGGCCGGGCGGCCAGGACCTCGGCCAGCGGGCGCCCGGTGCGGGCGGCCTCGTCGGAGGCCTGGGACAGCAGCGCCTTGGCGCGGGCGCGGCCCAGCGGCGCGCTCAGGGCGGCGGCGAGGCGTTCGGCCAGCATGCGGCCCTGGGTCAGGCCGGTGTTGTGGCGCATCCGCTCGGGGTCGGTGCGCAGGCCCTCGGCGAGGGCCGCCGCGGTGTGGGCGGCGCCGCCGACCAGGCGCAGCGCCTCGCGCAGCGGCTGCCATTCGGCGTGCCAGGCCCCGGCCGAGCGCTCGTCCTCCGAGAGCAGGCAGTGGAAGAGGGTGGCGGCCAGGGCGGGCACCTGCAGGGCGGTGCTGCGGATCAGGGTGGACAGCACGGGGTTGCGTTTGTGGGGCATCGCCGAGGAGCTGCCGCGGCCGGGCCGGGTGGGTTCGGTGACCTCGCCGATCTCGGTGCGGGTGAGGGTCTGGACGTCGATGGCGAACTTGCCCAGCGCGCCCGCGGTGAAGGCCAGGACGGCGGCGGTGTCCGCGATGGGGGTGCGCAGGCTGTGCCAGGGCAGGTCGGGGGTGGCCAGGCCGGTCTCGGTGGCGAAGGCCAGGGTGAGGTCCTCGGTGTAGGAGGCGGGGTCGGCGGCGGCGGTGGCGTGTTCGAGGTAGCCGGCCAGGGTGCCCGCGGCGCCGCCCAGGGAGACGGGCAGGCCGCCGTCGAGGAGGCGGTCCAGGCGGGTGAGGGCGTCCTGGACGAGCTGGCGCCAGCTGGCGGCCTTCAGGCCGAAGGTGGTGGGCAGGGCGTGCAGGGCCAGGGTGCGGGCGGTGGCCAGGGTGTCGCGGTGGGTGCGGGCCAGGCGGGCCAGGGCCTGGGCGGTGCGGTGCAGGTCGGCGCGGATCAGGCGCAGCGCGTGCGCGGTGACCAGCATGGTGGCGGTGTCGAGGATGTCCTGGCTGGTGGAGCCGCGGTGGACGTGTTCGGCGGCCGCGGGGTCCAGGGCGGCGACCTCGCGGGTGAACTCCTTGACCAGCGGCACGACCGGGTTGGCGCTCTCGCGTGCGGCCAGGGCCAGCAGGCGCGCCTCGATGCGGGTGGTGGCGGCGGCCCGGGTGATGACGGCGGCCGCCGGGGCGGGGATGGTGCCCAGGCTCGCCTGGGCGCGGGCCAGGGCGGCCTCGGCCGCCAGCATCGCGTGCAGCCAGGCCTGGTCGGTGACGGCTTCCTCGGCCGGGACGCCCGCGCGGACGGGGGCCAGCAGGCCGGTGTCCTGGGCGGGCGCGCCCGCACCGGTGCCGGTGCCGGGTGCGGGGTGGCCGCTGCCGGGCAGGGGCGGGGCGGGGGCCGGGGCGGGCCCGCTGGGTTCGGGCATGGGAGCACCTCGCTGGGCGGGACGGGCACAGGGCGGCGGTAGGGGGCCGGGGCCCGCCCCCGGCGGCGGGGGGGGCGGGCGTCCGGCGGGTCCCGCCGCCCGGCGGGCCGGGGCGGCGGGAGGGGCGGGGTCAGGGGGTGATGGCCTGGGGGAAGCGGAAGAAGCCGTGCGGGTCGTAGCGGCGCTTGACCTGGGTGAGGCGCGGCAGGTTGGTGCCGTAGTAGGCCTGGGCGAAGTCGGCGAGCTTGGGGTCGGGGTAGTTGACGTAGGCGCGGCCGTTGGAGTGCGGGTCGACGGCGGCGAAACAGCCGTCGACCCAGTCCTGTGCGGCCTTCTCCTGTGCCGCGGTGGGCTGCGGTGTGCTCAGGTCGATGCCGCACACGCAGGTGAACTCCGCGTCGCGGTGGACGTAGGCGGTGGCGTCGGAGGCGACGTGGTTGGCGTTGCCGCCCAGGGCCATCAGGCTGATGACGCGGGTCTGCCCGGCGCTGCGGGCCGCTTCGAAGGCGCTCAGCAGATCGCCCAGGCCGCCGGCGGGCAGCGGGCGGCTGAACATGCGGCCGCGGTTCTTGGTGTAGGTGGTGCGCGGCAGGCTCGCGCCGGTGCCGCTGGTGTGGCACTGGGGGGTGGTGAGGGTGGCGCAGCCGAAGCGCTGCATCATCGCCTTGTCGTAGGGCAGTTCCTCGCTGACGCGGGAGGCGGGCGCGCTGCCGACCAGGGAGACCAGCTGGTCCAGGGAGGTCTTCAGGGGGCCGGCGGTGCCCAGGTAGGCGCCGGTGACCATGGCGGTGGGCACGGCGCCGGGGCGGGCGTCGGGCAGCAGCAGGACGGCGTCGGGGGCCACTTCGGGGGCGGCGTTGCGGGCCCACTGCTGGTAGCCCACCAGCATGTCCTGGGCCTTGGCCCAGTCCCAGGTGAGGGTGAAGGTGGTGGCCACGGGCACCTGGGTGGGGGCCAGTTCGAGGTCGGTGATGACGCCGAAGTTGCCGCCGCCGCCCCCGCGCAGCGCCCACAGCAGGTCGGGGTTCTGCTTGGCGGACGTGGTGACGACGCGGCCGTCGGCCAGGACGACCTGGGCGCCGACCAGGCGGTCGCTGGCGGGCCCGTACTTGCGGTGCTGCCAGCCGTGGCCGCCGCCGCTCACGAAGCCGCCGGGGCACACCGTGGGGCAGAAGCCGCCGGGCACGGCCAGGCCGTGGGCGGCCAGCTGGGCGACGACGTCGACCATCTGGGTGGCGGGCCCGACGTGGACGGTGGAGCCGCTGGTGCGCACCGAGTTGAGGCGGGTGAGGTTGATGACCAGGCCCTGGGTGGTGGACCAGCCGGTGAAGCTGTGGCCGCCGCTGCGGATCGCGGTGTGGATGTCGTTGTCCTGGGCGAAGCGGATGCAGGTGGCCACGTCGGTGGCGTTCTCGCAGTAGGCGACGGCCTGCGGGCGCAGGTGGTCGAACTGGGCGGAGGCCAGCTGCCGGGCGCGGTCGTAGCGGCTGTCGCCGGGCAGGACGAGGTCGCCCTGGAGGGCCGCGCACAGCTGTCCCCAGTTGGTGCGGGGCCCGCGCGGCGGCCGGGGCCGTGCCTGGGCCAGGGGTGAGCCGACCAGGAGTGTGCTGGAGGAGGCGAGGGCGATACCCGCGCCGGCGCCCAGGAGGGCCCTTCTGGTGGGCATGGTGTTCCCTTTCGTGACGGTGTGCGGGGTGCTTGAGGTGGCGGGCCCGTACGGGCGTTGCGTACGGGGTACGGATCGTGGCGTGGCGTACGGGGTACGGGGCGTGGCGTGGCGGGTGGTCAGGGGGTGTGGGGGGCGAGGTAGCGCATCTGGTCGGCCGGGTAGCGGTCGCCGCGGGCCGCGTCGGGAGGGATGGCCTCCTCGATGCGGGTGAGCTCCTCGGGGCTGAGGGGGGTGTCCAGGGCGCCGAGGGCCTCGGCCAGGCGCTCGCGGGTGCGGGCGCCGATCAGGGGCACGATGTCGGGGCCCTTGGCCAGGGCCCAGGCGATGGCGGTCTGGGCGACGGTGGTGCCGCGCTCCTTGGCCAGGGCGCGCACGGTCTCGACGAGGTCGAGGTTGTACTCGGCGTTGGCGCCGGTGTAGCGGGGGGTGTGGCCGCGGACGTCGTCGGGGGTGAAGGCGCGGCCCCGGGGCCAGTTGTCGCTGATCAGGCCGCGGGCCAGGACGCCGTAGGCGGTGGTGGCGATGCCCAGTTCGCGGCAGACCGGCAGGATGTGGGCCTCGATGCCGCGGCCCAGCAGGGAGTACTCGATCTGCAGGTCGGCGATGGGGGCGGTGGCCGCGGCCCGGCGGATGCTGTCGCAGCCGGCTTCGGACAGGCCGATGTGGCGCACGTATCCGGCGCTCACGGCTTCGCTGATGGCGCCGACGGTCTCCTCGATGGGGACCTGGGGGTCGCAGCGGGCGATGCGGTAGACGTCGATGTGGTCGGTGTCCAGGCGCTGCAGGGAGTAGGCCAGGGAGGTGTGGACGGCCTCCGGGCGGCCGTCGTAGCCCAGGAAGGTGCCGTCGGGGCGGCGCAGGGCGCCGAACTTCACGCTCAGCTGGACCTCGTCGCGGCGGTGGTGGCGCAGGGCGTCGCGGATGAGCAGTTCGTTGTGGCCCATGCCGTAGAAGTCGCCGGTGTCCAGGAGGGTGATGCCCGCTTCGAGGGCGGCGTGGACGGTGGCCAGGGACTCGTCGCGGTCGGCGGGGCCGTACAGGGCGGACATGCCCATGCAGCCCAGGCCCAGGGCGGACACCTGGGGGCCGGTGGTGCCAAGAGCGCGGTGGAGCACGGGGGTTCTCCTTGGCGGGTCGGTTGCGGCACAGCGTGGTGTGCTCGCGGGTGGGGGGCAACACGCAGGGGGTTACTGTGGCAAGTCGCTCAACTCGGCTGTGGGGGCCGGGTGGTGAGGGGGCGTCAGTAGTGGACGGTGTGCAGGGGCGGGCCGAAGGGGGCGCGGTCCAGCCAGCGGCCCGCGCGGGCGACGCGGGGGGCGAGCAGGGCGGCGGCGTGCTGGGTGGTGCGCCGCAGGGGCCGGGCGGCCTGGAGGTGGGCCAGGGCGCTCGCGGCGGCGCGGACGTTGGCGTGGGCCGCGGCGCGCCGGGCGCGGGCGCAGCCGGCCAGGGCCTGGGGGGTGGCTTCGGCGATGGCGCGGGCGGCGGCGACGGCGTCGGCGATGCCGGAGTTCATGCCGCGCGCGCCGAAGGGGGGCAGCAGGTGGGCCGCCTCGCCGGCCAGGAGCACGCGGTGGTGGGGGTCGGTGAAGCGGGCGGCGACTTTCTGGTGGAAGCGGTAGGCGGAGGACCAGGACAGGTCGTCGGGGCGGGCGCCGGGCAGCAGGTCGGGCAGCCAGCGGGCGGCGGTGGCGGCCCAGGTGGCGGCTTCCTGGCCGTCGCGGCACTGGACGTCGACGCGCCAGCCGCCGGCGAAGGGCACGAGCAGCACGTTGCGGCCGCCGGCGGCGGGGTGGCGGTAGTGGAAGACGCGGGCGGGGGTGAGGCCACCGGCCTCGCCGGTCAGGTCGGCCACGGCGAAGCCGGTGGGAGCTGTCGTGCCTTTCAGGGGGATGCCCAGGCGGGTGCGCAGGGTGGAGCGGGCGCCGTCGGCGGCGATGACGTAGCGGGTGCGGTGGCAGTAGCCGCCCGCGGTGATGAGTTCCGCGGCGCGCGGGGTGGTGCGGATGTCGGTGACGGGCTGGTCCCAGCAGATCTCGGCGCCCGCCCGGTGGCAGGCGGTGCGCAGCAGGTCCTCCACCACCGTCTGGGGCAGGCTGGTGAAGGGGATGCGGTCGGCGGGGCCGTGGTAGGTGCGGGTGTGGACGGGCCGGCCGCGCCACAGGGTGCGCCGGGTGCGCCAGACCAGGCCCTCGTGGGCGATGGTGCGGCCCAGGCCGGGGTCGATCGCATCGAGCAGGTCCAGGGTGGCGCGGTGCACGAAGATGGCGCGGCTGCCGGGGCGCGGGCGGTGTTCGGGGTGGGCTTCCAGGACGGTGACGGGCAGGCGG
Organism: Streptomyces sp. YIM 121038; assembly: GCF_006088715.1. Classification (NCBI taxonomy): domain Bacteria; kingdom Bacillati; phylum Actinomycetota; class Actinomycetes; order Kitasatosporales; family Streptomycetaceae; genus Streptomyces; species Streptomyces sp. YIM 121038. Next base: position 10,059,622 of record NZ_CP030771.1, on the reverse strand, counting down.
TGGTGGCGGGCGGCCAGGGCCGCGGCCAGGCCCACCGGGCCGGCGCCGACGACGGTGACCTCGCTCATGAGGCCGCCGCGGGCTCGAGGTGCGCGGCGGGGCGCAGGCGGGCCGGGGCGATGGCGGGGTGGAACAACTCCTCCACGTAGAAGGGCTGTTCGTCGTCGACGTGTACGACGTAGCCGCGCCAGGCGGCGGTGGTGGCCAGGGGGCGCCACGGGGAGCAGCCCACGCGCAGCAGGCGGCGGCACTGGGGCAGGCGGTGCTCGGCCAGGGCCCGCCCCAGCGGGACGGTGGTGCTGGTGAGGATGGTGCACAGGTCGGCGCGGCGGGGCACGGGGCCCATGACGAGGTTGCGGGAGACGGCCGCGTGGGCGTGGTGGCGCAGTTCGGTGCGGCGCACCAGCCAGGGCTCGTCGGCGCGCAGGCCCAGCAGGGGCAGCAGGTGGGCGGCTTCCATGCCGGTGCGCCGCACCCGCTGGGCCACCAGGCGCAGGGCCAGCGGCGCGCCCAGGTGGTGTTCGAGCAGCGCGGTGGTGGAGCCGCGGTGGGTGAGCAGGCGCCGGGTGAAGGGGTCGGCGAACTGCTGGGCGCGCAGCAGGGCGGGCTGTTCGGCGGGGTGGCAGGGGGTGCGGCGGGTCATCTGCGGCCCTTTTCAGCGCGGGTGCCGCCCGGCGCGGCCGGGGCCGGGGCCGGGAGCGCCGGCGGCACGGTGGGAGTGCGCGGTCAGGGGTGTCACGCCTTGGGGGTGTAGTTGCCGGGCACCATGCGGGTGGAGATGGCGATGCGGTTGTAGGCGTTGATCACCGCGGCGGCCCAGATGAGCTGGGCGACTTCGGCCTCGCTGAACTCCTTGAGGGCCGCCTGGTAGACGTGCTCGGGCACGTGGTCGGTGTGGATGACGGTCACGGCTTCGGTCAGGGCCAGGGCGGCGCGTTCGCGGGCGGTGAAGAAGGGGGTCTCCTCCCAGGCGCTGAGGGCGTACAGGCGCTGTTCGCGCTCGCCTGCGGCGCGGGCGTCCAGGGTGTGCATGTCGATGCAGAAGGCGCAGCCGTTGATCTGCGAGGCGCGGATCTTGACGAGTTCGAGCAGGGAGTGCTCGAGTCCCGCTTCCTGGGCGGCTTTCTCCGCGGTGGCGTGCAGGCGTCCCATGGCGGAGTAGACCTGGGGGGCCAGCTCGGACAGCTTCAGGCGGGGGAAGGACTCGGCAGTGGTCATGCCCTGCACGGTAGGAAGGGTTCCGGTGGCGGGGGAAGCGCGACTTCCCACTGTCGCAGCCATTGGCCGGGGGCGGCCCGGGGCCGGGGGTGCGGCCGCGCCGCCGCCGGGCTCCGCGCCCGTGCCGGGTCCCCTGCCCCGCCGCCGGGGTGCGGCCGTGCTGCCGCCGGGCTGGTGTGCCGGCGTTGCCGGGGTGTGACCTCCTCGCCCCCGGGGTGCTGGCGCGCTGGCACCGGGAGGCCTCGCCGTAGCCGGGCGGTGGCCGGGCTGCCGCCGGGGCTTCGTCGTCATCGGGTCGCCTCTCTGCCCGCGTGGCACCGGTCGCCGCCGGGGGCTGTCATCGCCGGGCTTCGACGGCTGTGCGGCCGTTCCGCCGGGCCGCTGCCGACGGGCCGTCATGGTGAGGCCGCCGGGCTGCCACTGACGGTCCATCAGGCGACGGGCACCTCCCCACCACCCCGCCCCACTCCGGGGCCTCCGCCCCCGCCCGCCTACCCCAAGAAGCTTTTCCGAAAGAAGCCAGACCCGTGGAGTCCACCCGCCCTTCGCCGGTCTCGCGTTGCTGAATCACCGTATTTGTAGGGGTTGTTGGGGATTCACTGATGCCCAATTCGCTGCGCATCGCGGCTGACTCTTGACATCAAGAAAGCTTTTCTGAAAGCTATTTATGGGTGCTCCCCCCGCCCGGTACCTCCCTGCCCGCGATGCCCGCCCAGGCCTGAGCGCGCCACCGGCTCAGGCCTGCCCCGTTTCCACCCCACCCTGACGAATTGGGCTGACACACCATGACCGAACTGCTCCCGCACGCCCCCCTGGTCCCCCTGGACACCGATGCCGACGCCCATCTGCGCCGGACGCTGCGCTGGCACTTCGGTGCCGCGACCGGCTCGCCGTTCTGGCTGCGCATCGCCCCCACGCTGGACTTCGACCCGGTCCGTGACATCCAGGGCCTGTCCGACCTGCACCGCTTCCCCGACGTCAGCGACCAGCTGCGCACCGTGGCCGTGGAGGACCTGATCCCGGCCGGGCACACCGGGGCGCCCTTCGAGGTCTTCGAGTCCGGCGGCACCCTGGGCGCGCCCAAGCGCGTCGTCGACAGCGTCTCGCGCGGCCTGAACGTCGACTGGGTCAGCACCGTCCTTGACGCCCACGGCTTCCCCGCCACCGGCAACTGGCTGCACGTGGGCCCCACCGGGCCGCACGTGGTCGGGCGCACCATCCGCCATCTGGCGCAGCGCCGCGGCGGGGTGGCCTTCACCGTCGACTTCGACCCGCGCTGGGTCAAGCGCCTGCTGGGCTCGGGCCGCACCGACCTGGCCGGCGAGTACCGCGCGTACCTGCTGGACCAGGTCGAACTGATCGTGCAGTCCCAGGACATCAAGGTCTTGTTCATCACCCCGCCGGTCCTGGAGGCGCTGGTGGGCCGCCGTGATCTGTACGAACGCCTGGCCGCGGGCCTGGAGGGCATCGTGTGGGCGGGCACGAGCATCAGCGCGGAGTCGCTGCGCCAGATCGAGGAGACGTTCTTCCCGCGGGCGCGGATCGCCGCGATCTACGGCAACACCCTGATGGGCATCGCCCCGCAGCGCCCGCGCCTGGACGGCGATATGCACCCGGCCGTCTTCCGCCCCTTCTTCCCCCAGTCCGTGGTCGAGCTCGTCGACGGCCACGGCGCGCCGGTGGCCTACGGCGAGCGCGGCCAGGTGCGCGTGCACCTGCTCAGCCGCGACATGTTCCTGCCCAACGTGCTGGAGCGCGACACCGCGATCCGGGTGCGCCCCGCGCCCGGCGACAGCGTCGACGGGCTCGCCGACATCGCCCCGCTGCCCTCCCAGGGCGGCGCCCGCGTCATCGAGGGGGTCTACTGATGCACGCCCCCGCCCCCGCCGCCGTCGAGGAGCTCGCCCCTGCCGTGCGGCTCAACCCGGTCATCGCCGGACGGGAGGTCGACAGCCGCGACCGGGCCGAACTGACGGGCGTGGACGGCCAGGTGGTCGCCGAGATCGGCCTCGCCCCCCGGCTGCTGGCCCAGGCCGCCGTGCACGAGCTGCGCGCCCACGCAGGAGCCGGCGCGCCCGGGGCCGAGGTGTTCGCCGCCGCCGGGGAGCTGTTCGCCACCGCCTCCCTGGACGGCGAGAGCCCCCAGGAGTACCAGCGGCGGGTGGCGCTGGCCACCGGCTCCCCGCGCGGCACCGTCGAGCGCGCCACCGCCGGCATCCGCTCGGCCCTGGCCCGCATCGAGGAGCTCAACGCCGCCGAACTGCCCGCCCCCTTCGCCGAGGGCGCCTTCGCCCGCCACTGGGTGCCGCGCGGCCGGGTCCTGGCCGTCATCGTGCCCAACAACCACCCCGAGCCCAACGTCACCTGGGTGCGCGCCCTCTCCCTGGGCTACAGCGTGCTGCTGCGCCCCGGCAGCAAGGACCCCTTCACCCCCCGCCGGCTGACCGCGGCACTGCTGAAGGCCGGGCTGCCCGCGCACCGGCTCGCCTTCCTGCCCGGCGGCCACGACCTGGGCGACCACCTGCTGGACCAGGCCGACCTGGGCATCGTCTACGGCGGCCCGGACGCGGCCGCCCGCTACGGCAACCGGCGCGACATCCTGGTGCGCGGCCCCGGCCGCAGCAAGGCCCTGGTGGACGCCGACAGCGCCGCCGCCCTGCCCGCGAGCCTCACCTCGTGGATCGCCGACGACGGCGGCGTGCGCTGCAACAACATCTCCGCCGTCCTGACCAGCGGTGACGTCAGCGCCCTCGCGGACGCCCTGGCCGAGCGCCTGGCCGCGCCGGCGCCGCTGCCCGTCACCTCGGCACACGCCCTGCTGCCCGCCACCACCCGGGCCAACGCCGAGGCCCTTGGCCCCTATCTGGCCGGGCTCGCCGCCCAGGGCACCGACCACTCCAGCGCCCGCTACCCGCAGGGGCCGCTGACCGCCCTGGACGACACCAGCGTCGTGATGCGCCCGCTGGTGATCTCCGTGGACGACCCGCACCACCCCCTGGTCGGCACCGAACTGCCCTTCCCCTTCGTCGTCGTCGCCCCCTGGGACGAGACGCACGGCACCGCCCCCCTGCGCAACTCCCTGGTGGTCAGCCTGACCGGCCGCCACACCCACCTGGCCGAGCAGCTCCTGCACGAGCCGAGCGTCCGCAAGGTCACCACCGGGGACGTCCGGCCCTGGCTCTCGCGCCCCGAACTGCCCCACGACGGCAGCCTCGCCGGATTCCTCCTGGAACCCAAAGCCCTCATCCGCCCCGCCTGACCCCCTGCCCCGCCCGAGTCCTTGTCCGCACCGGCCGGTGCGCCCGCCCCGCCCGGGGGCGCACCGGCCCCCACCCCAGCACCACCGCCCCGCCCGCCCGCCCCGCCCGCCCGCCGTTTCGCGGCGCACCCCGGTGCCCGCCCCGCCTTCGAAAGAGATTCGCCATGCCCCTGGCCGCACCCGCTCCCCCGGCCCGCACCGCCACCCTGACCGCGCCGCCCTGGCGCGGCCTGCCCGCCGCCCAGCAGCCGCCGTGGCCCGACCCGGCCGCCGTCGCCGACGTCGCCGGGGAGCTGGCCCGCCTTCCCGCACTGACCGCCGCCGCCGACGTGCGCCAGGTCGGCGCGGCGCTCGCCGACGTCAGCGCACACCAGGCCTTCCTGCTGCAGGCCGGTGACTGCGCCGAGCCCACCGGCGCCATGGGCGTGGCCGCCCTGCAGGGCAAGCACCGCGTCCTGGGCGAGATGGGCGAGATCATCAGCAACCGCCTGGACGTGCCCACCATGACGGTGGGCCGCATCGCCGGGCAGTACGCCAAGCCGCGCTCCAAGCCCGAGGAGATCGTCGGCGGCCGCGCCCTGCCCGTCTTCCGCGGCCTGAACGTCAACGCCCCCGACGCCGACCCGACCGCCCGCATCCCCGACCCGCGGCGCCTGCTGGCCGGCTACCACAGCGCCCGCGCCCTGCTCAGCGAGCTGCACATCATCGCCCACCGCGCCGCCTCCGACCTCACCCCGCTGTCGGCCGCCAGCATCAGCACCCGCCGCCCGCGCTCCTGGGACGGCACCCTGCGCGCCGTCCTGGACGACTACGGCCGCACCCACCGCACCGAGGAGGGCTGGCGCCGCACCGGCCTGTGGACCAGCCACGAGGCCCTGCTGCTCGACTACGAGGAGCCCTTCGTGCGCCGGGACGCGCGCACCGGCGAGGACTACCTGCTCTCCACCCACCTGCCCTGGGTGGGCGACCGCACCCGCCAGGTGGACGGCGCCCACATCGCGCTGCTGGCCCACATCGCCAACCCCGTCGCCGTCAAGATCGGCCCCGGCATCAGCCGCGGCGACCTGATCGCCCTGTGCCACCGGCTCGACCCGCACCGCCGCCCCGGCCGCCTGACCCTCATCGCCCGCCTGGGCGCGGCCGACGTGCGCCGGCTGCTGCCGGAGATGATCCGTACCGTCGCCGAGGCCGGCCACCAGGTGGTGTGGGCGTGCGACCCCATGCACGGCAACACCTTCACCGCCGCCACCGGCCACAAGACCCGGCACATGGACGACATCGTCGCCGAGACGAGCGCGTTCATCGAGATCCTGCACCGCGCCGGCCAGTGGCCCGGCGGCCTGCACCTGGAGGTCGCGGGCGACCGCGTCACCGAGTGCCTGGGCGCCGGCGGCCCGCGCAACGAGCAGGGCCTGGCCCGCGCCTACCGCACCCTGTGCGACCCGCGCCTGAACGACGACCAGGCCCGCCTGCTGGCCCAGACCGCCGCCGACCTGATCGCCCGCGGCTGACCCGCCCCCGCCCCTCTGCCAGCCCGCGCCCGACGGAGCCGTGATGAAGACCCTCCTGATCGACAACTACGACTCGTACACCTACAACCTCTTCCAGCTCATCGCCGAGGTCAACGGCGAGGAGCCCGACGTGGTCACCAACGACGCCCCCGGCGCCGCCGACCTCGACCTCAGCGCCTACGACAACGTCGTGATCTCCCCCGGCCCCGGCCACCCCGGCCGCGCCGAGGACTTCGGCGCCAGCGCCCGCATCATCGAACGCGCGGCCATCCCCGTGCTCGGCGTGTGCCTGGGCCACCAGGGCATCGCCGCCGCCGCGGGCGCGGTCATCGCCCGCGCCCCCCAGGCCCGCCACGGCTACCTCAGCCGCATCACCCACACCGCGCAGGAGGTGTTCGCCGACCTGCCGCAGGACTTCACCGCCGTGCGCTACCACTCCCTGGCCATCGCCGAGCCCCTGCCCGCCGCCCTGGAGGCCACCGCCTGGGCCGAGGACGGCGTGATCATGGCCGTGCGGCACCGCGAACGGCCGCTGTGGGGCGTGCAGTTCCACCCCGAGTCGGTCTCCACCCAGTACGGCCACCAGATGCTCGCCAACTTCCGCGACCTGACCCTGGCCCACCAGGCCCGCCACCCCGAGGCCGCCGCCCGCCCCGCCCCCGCGCCGCGCCCCGAGGCCGCCGCGCCCGCCCCCCGGACCGCCGCCCCCGCCCCGGCGCCCTACCAGCTGCACCTGCGCATCCTGGAAAAGGAGATCGACACCGAGACCGCCTTCACCCACCTGTACGGCGCCGCGAAGGCCCCGGTGTTCTGGCTCGACAGCGCCCTGGCCGAGGCCGGGCGGGCCCGGTTCTCCTTCTTCGGCGACGCCGCCGGGCCGCTGGCGGAGACCGTGCGCTACCGCACCGGCCAGGGCCACGTCGAGGTCACCCGCACCGGCCGGGCCACCGAGCAGGTGCCCGGCACCGTCTTCGACTACCTGCAAAGCGAACTGCGCCACCGTCAGACCAGCGCCCCCCACCTGCCCTTCGACTTCACCGGCGGCTACGTCGGCTACTTCGGCTACGAGCTCAAGGGCGACCTGGGCGCCACCAACAAGCACCGCGCCCCCACCCCCGACGCCGTCTGGCTCTTCGCCGACCGCTTCATCGCCGTCGACCACCACGACGGCACCACCTATCTGGCCGCCCTCAGCGCCACCGGGCAGCCGGGCGGGCCCGGCGGCGCCGAGGACGCCGTGCGCTGGCTGGAGTCGACCGCCGCCGCCCTGCTGGCCCTGCCCCCGCGCACGGCCACCACCGCCGAGCCCAGCACCGCCCCCGTCGAGCCCTGGCTCGTCCACGACGCCGACGCCTACGCCGCCCGCATCGCCGACATCCACCAGCAGCTGCGCGCCGGCGAGAGCTACGAGGTCTGCCTCACCAACGCCGCCTGGGCCCCCGCCGGCGGCAGCGGCCTGGACTTCTACCGCACCCTGCGCCACGTCAACCCCGCCCCCTACGCCTCCTATCTGCGCCTGGGCGAGGACGTGGAGATCGCCGGCTCCTCCCCCGAGCGCTTCTTGACCATCGACCGCGCCGGCACCATCGAGACCAAACCCATCAAGGGCACCGTCCCGCGCAGCGACGACGCGCGCGAGGACCGGCGGCTGCGCGACTCCCTGACCGACAGCGCCAAGACCCGCGCCGAGAACCTCATGATCGTCGACCTGCTCCGCAACGACCTCGGCCGGGTCAGCAAGGTCGGCAGCGTGCACGTGCCCCGCCTGATGGCCACCGAGAGCTACCGCACCGTCCACCAGCTCGTCTCCACCATCCGCGGCACCCTGCGCGAGGACACCGACGCCATCGACGCGGTGCGCGCCTGCTTCCCCGGCGGCTCCATGACCGGCGCCCCCAAGCGCCGCACCATGGAGATCATCGAGTCCCTGGAGACCGAGGCCCGCGGCGTGTACTCCGGCTCCATCGGCTGGCTGTCCACCAACGGCACCGCCGACCTGAACATCGTCATCCGCACCGCCGTGCGCATCGGCGACCAGTGGCGCATCGGCGCCGGCGGCGCCATCGTCCTGGACTCCGACGCCGACGACGAGTACCAGGAAATGCTCCTGAAGGCCGCCGCCCCGCTGCGCGCCCTGCACCCCGCCACCGCCACCGCCGCCGCCGTCCAGGAGGCCCAGGCCGCGGAGGTGCCCGCCACGGTCTGAGCCCGCCACGCCCCCGCGGGGGGCCACGGCCCCGCGCCGCGCGCCCTGGCCCCCACCCCCCTTTGCGCAGAACAGGACCCCTCCCGCCATGAACATGGCCGCAGACCTCGCCCGCCGGGCCGCCCGCAACCGATGGCTCGACCGGCCCGCCTACCACGAGAACGACCTCACCCTCACCCACGGCCGCCTCCACCAGCTCGCCGCCCGGGCCGCCACCGTCCTGGCCGACGCCGGCGCCCGCCCCGGCACCCGCGTCCTGCTCGCCCTGCCCGACGGCATCGCCTGGGTCACCGCGTTCCTGGCCACCGCCCGCCTGGGCGCCGTCGCCGTCCTGGCCAACCCCCACCTGGCCGCCGGCGACCACGCCCACATCGTGCGCGACGCCCGCCCCCGCCTGGCCCTGGCCCCCACCGCCCTGGCCCCCCGCTTCACCGCCCTGGCCCACCTCACCGGCGCCCAGCTCCTGCACCGCGCCGCCGCCCAGCCCCCCGCCCCGCCCGCCGAGAACGACCCCGCCCACACCCTCTACATCCAGTACACCTCCGGCACCACCGGCGCCCCCAAAGGCGTCATCCACCGCCACCGCGACCCCGCCCACTACTACACCGGCGCCGGCGCCCAGCTCCTGGACATCGGCGAGGACGACGTCAACCTGTCGGTGTCCAAACTGTTCTTCGCCTACGGCCTGGGCAACTCCCTGGCCTTCCCCCTGTACTCCGGCGGCTCCGCCGTCCTGCTGCCCGGCCCGCCCCGCCCCGCGGCCATCGCCGACCTGGCCGCCCGCCACCACGTCACCCACCTGCACGCGGTCCCCTCCGCCTACGCCGCCCTGAGTGCCCACAGCGACCCGGCCGCCTTCGGTGCCCTGCGCGCCGCCGTCTCCGCCGGCGAACGCCTCAGCCCCGCCCTGGCCGCCCGCGTCAGCGCCCACCTGGACGCCCCCGTCCTGGACCAGCTCGGCTCCACCGAAGCCGGCCACGCCTTCGCCTCCAACAGCCTCACCCGCCACACCCCCGGCACCGTCGGCACCCCCGCCCCCGGCTTCGAACTCCAGCTGCGCGACCGCGACCTGAAACCCGTGGCCGACGGCACCGAAGGCGAACTGTGGGTCCGCGGACCCACCGTCATGCCCCGCTACCTGAACCGGCCGAAGGAAACCGCCCGCACCCTCATCGACGGCTGGCTGGCCACCCGCGACCGCGCCGTGCGCAACCCCGACGGCACCTACACCCACCACGGCCGCACCGACGATCTGGAAATGGTCGGCGGCATCACCATCTCCCCCGCCGAAGTCGAAGAAGTCCTGGCCGCCCACCCCGCCGTCCGCGACGTCGCCGTCGCCTCCCTGCCCAACACCGAAGGCGCCACCAAACTGCGCGCCTTCGTCGTCCCCCACCGCGGCGAGCACACCAGCGGCCTGGAAGCCGAACTGACCGCCCTGGCCCGCGCCCGCCTGGCCCCCTTCAAAGTGCCGCGCAGCGTGCAGTTCGTCGACTCCCTGCCCCGCACCGCCACCGGCAAGCTCCAGCGCTTCCTGATCCGCACCGCCCCCGCCCGCTGACCACCCCCGCCCAGACCCGCGCCCCGGGCCGGCCGCCCGCGGCCGCCACGAAAGGACACCCCTCATGCCCAGGCTCACCCTGCCCGAAAAGGCCTTCTACCTCGGCCTGCTGTGGGAGAAGGCCGCCGACAAGCACGGCGACGTGCCCGTCACCCTCGACCAGCCCCTGGCCACCTTCCCCCACGCCGGCACCGACCTGACCTACCGCCGCGTCGCCGACCTCGTCGACGACCTCGCCGCCCGGCTGTGGCACGTGGGCATCCGCCCCACCGAACGCGTCGCCATCCACAAGGACGACAACTTCGACATCGCCCTGCTGGCCGCCGCCACCGCCCGCATCGGCGCCGTGCCCGTGGTCCTGTCCGCCGCCCTGAGCCCCGACGTCGTCGCCCAGCTCCTTCAGCGCCTGGCCCAGCCGTGGCTCATCAGCGACGCCGCCAAACTCTCCGGCCCCCTGCAGGAGACCGACCTCACCGCGCTGGTACGCGACACCGTCCTGGCCGGCACCACCGCCCACGCCTCCCTTCGCCTGCTCGCCGACATCACCGACGCCCCCCGCCGCGAACCGGTGCGCCTGCACCGCCGCCAGACCGCCCTGATCACCCACAGCTCCGGCACCACCGGCGTCAACAAGCTCATGGTCCACAACGCCCGCGCCCTCTTCCACCGGCTGCTGCCCCAGCAGCTCATCGCCTGGCCCATCCGCAAGAAGGAGACCGTCGCCCTGGCCATGAGCTACGTCCACTCCCGCTTCTACCACTCCCTGGGCGTCTTCCTGAACTACGGCAACCCGCTGGTCATCCTCACCGACCCCGACCCCGACACCGTCGGCCCCATCTTCACCCGCACCCGCCCCGGCCTGGTCGAGACCCACCCCAACAACTTCATCCAGTGGGAAGACCTCGCCGACGCCCCCGGCGCCCCCCTGTCCAGCGTCCGCTACTACAGCAGCACCTTCGACGCCATCCACCCGCGCACCATCCAGCGCCTGCTCGCCGCCTCCCGCCGCCGGCGCCCCCTGCTCGTCCAGCTCTACGGCCAGAGCGAGACCGGCCCCATCTCCGGCGCCTGGTACACCCGCAAGAGCGCCGCCAGGAACGACGGCCGCGACGTCGGCTTCGTCCTGCCCGGCTTCATCCGGCTGCGGGCCGTCGACGACAACGGCCGCCGCCTGCCCCGCGGCCAGGCCGGCCACCTCGAACTGCGCGGCCGCGGCACGATCATGACCTACCTCGGCGAGGACGAACGCTACGAGAAGCAGCGCCACGACGGCTGGTGGCGCCTGGGCGACATGGGCTCCCTGCACCGCGGCGGCAAACTCCGCCTCATCGACCGCGAGATCGACCAGATCGACACCATCGACAGCAACCTCGAACTCGAAGACGTCCTGATGTCCCGCCTGGACGAACTCCTGGAAGTCATCATCGTGCCCGGCACCGACCACACCCCCGTGCCCGTGGTCTGCACCCGCCGCGACGCCCCCCTGGACGAAGAGCGCTGGCGCACCGCCACCGCCGGCCTGCCCGCCCTGGCCGCCCCCCTGCACTGGCCCTTCGCCGACGTGCCGCGCACCTCCACCTGGAAGGTCCGCCGCGTGGAGATCACCCGCATGCTCCACGACGGCCAGAGCCCCGCCGCCCCCGCCAACGCCACCTGACACACCGCCCCTTCACCTCCCGCACCCGCCCCGCCCGCACCGTTTCGTGGAAGGACCCACCATGGCACCCCCCTCGCCCCAGCCCGCACCCCACCCCGTCCTGGTGGTCGGCGCGGGCCCGGTCGGACTCGCCGCGGCCCTGGCCCTGCGCCACCACCGCATCCCCGTCACCGTCATCGAAGCCGACCCCGCCGACCGCCGGCGGCCCGGCAGCCGCGCCCTGTTCGTCCACCGCGACACCCTGGCCCTGCTCGCCACCATCAGCCCCGGCCTGGACCAGACCCTCATCGACCACGGCGTCATCTGGCCCACCCGCCGCACCGTCTACCGCGACCGCGACGTCTTCACCCGCACCTACCCCGCCAAGCCCGCCGCCGGCGGCCTGCCGCCCTTCACCAGCCTGCGCCAGGTCGAGACCGAAAAGCACCTGCTGCGCGCCTGCCACGCCGCCGGCGTCCGCTTCCTGTGGGACTCCCCCGTCACCGGCACCGAACCCGGCCCCGAGGGCGTACGGGTGTTCACCGCCGACGGCACCGTCCACCACGCCCGGTTCGTCATCGCCGCCGACGGCGCCCGCTCCGCCGTGCGCCACGCCCTGGGCATCCCCATGAGCGGCACCCGCTCCAAGGCCTTCCACGTCGTGGTCGACGTCGCCGAGGACCCCACCGACCCCCTGCCCCTGGAACGCGTGTTCACCTACGAACACCCCGCCCTGGACGGCCGCAGCGTGATGCGGGTGCCCTTCGCCGGCGGCTTCCAGCTCGACCTGCAGTGCAAGGACGGCGACGACCCCGAGCAGTGGGCCACCGAGGAGGCCGCCCGCGCCTGGGTGGCCCGCGTGGTGCCCCCCGCCTACGCCGAGCGCCTGCTGTGGGTCTCGCGCTACCACTTCCTGCAGGTCGTCGCCGACTCCTTCACCGACCCCGCCCACCGGGTGATGCTGGTGGGCGAGGCCTCGCACCTGTTCCCGCCGTTCGGGGCCCGCGGCATGAACAGCGGCATCGCCGACTCGGTGGCCGCCGCCGAGGCCGTCGCCCAGGCCCTGGCCGGCGGCGAACACACCGCCGCCGTCGGCGCGTTCGCCCACGCCCGCCGCGAGGCGGCCCTGTTCAACTCCCGCGCGGCCGGCACCGCCCTGGCCCACCTGCGCCCGCGCCACCGCAGGACCCGGCTGCTGCAGCAGTTCTCCGCCCGCATGGCCCCGCTGGTGCCCGCCTGGGGCGAGTGGCTGGAGCGCGCCCCCTACGGGCCGCGCACCGCACCGGCCACCGCCGTGCACGGAAGGTACTGAAGCGCCGTGCCCCACCAGCCCACGGCCTGGTTCGCCTGGCGGCCCGGCTCCCACCTGGCCCCCGCCGACGCGCCCCGCGCCCCGCTCCTGGCCGCCGACTCCTTCCTCGTCCAGGACGGCCGGGCCCGGTTCCTGGCCGGGCACCGGGCCCGCTTCCAGGCCGCCTGCCGGGCCGCGGGCGCCGGCCCCGGCCTGGACGTGGCGGGCTTCCTGGACCAGGCGGCGGACCGGCTGCCGCGCACCGGCGCCTGGTTCCCGCGCATCGAACTCCTCGGCGGCCACCGGCCGGTCCTGGGCCTGCGCCTGCGGCCCGCCCCCGCCCGCACCACCCAGGTGCGCCTGAGTCCCTGGTACGGGCCCGACCCGCGCACCTGCCCGCGCCGCAAGGGCCCCGACCTGGACGCCCTGGCCGCCCTGCGCGCCCACGCCCGCGAGAAGGGCGCCGACGACTACCTGCTGACCGCCCCCGGCGGCTGGGGCAGCGAAGCCACCTCCGCCACCCTGCTGTGGTGGGACGGCGAGCAACTGTGCCTGCCCGCACCCCGCCTGCCCGTCCTGCCCGGCATCACCGCCGCCTGGATCACCGCCCGCGCCACCCGCCTCGGCGTGCCCCTGGCCCCCCGCCCGGCCCGCCCGGCCGACCTGAGCGGACACGAGGTGTGGCTGGTCAACGCCCTGCACGGGATCCGGCCCGTGACCGCCTGGCCCCACACCCCCTACCGGGCCGGACCCGCCCCGCGCGCCGCCGCCTGGCAGCAGGCCTGGCAGGACGCCGCCCGCCCCCTGCCCGCCCCGCAGCCGGCCGCCCGCCCCTGAACCACCACCCGCCCCCGCCACCCCCGGTGCCGCCCCCGCGCCGCCCTTTCCGCCCGCCCAAGGAGAGCTTTCTGCCATGAACAGCCGCCCCCTGACCCTGGCCATCGTCGGCGCCGGCCCCCGAGGCCTGTCCGTCCTGGAGCGGACCCTCGCCGGCGCCCGCACCCTGGCCACCCGCCCGCTGACCGTGCACGTCATCGACCCCTTCCCGCCCGGCGCGGGCGCCGTGTGGCGCACCGACCAGCCCGCCCACCTGCTGATGAACACCGTCGCCTCCCAGGTGACCGTCTTCACCGACGCCTCGGTGCGCATGAAGGGGCCGCTGGTGCACGGCCCGAGCCTGTACCAGTGGGCGCGCTCCCTGCCGCGCTCGCGCACCGTCCACCCCGCCTGGGTGCTGGAGCAGGCCCGCACCCTGCGCCCCGACGCCTACCCCACCCGCGCCTTCTACGGCCACTACCTGCGCTGGGCGTTCGCCCACATCGTCTCCCGCGCCCCCGCCCACACCAGCGTGCGCACCCACGCCACCCGCGCCACCGCCCTGGAGGACACCGGGCCGCACCCGCACGGCCCGCAGACCCTGCGCCTGGCCGACGGCACCGTCCTGACCGGCCTGGACGCGGTGGTCCTCGCCCAGGGCCACACCCCGGTGCGCCCGACGGCCACCGAGAGCGGCCTGGCCGCCTACGCCGCCCGCCACCAGCTGCGCTACCTCGCCCCCGCCAACCCCGCCGACCTGGACCTGTCCGCCATCGCCCCGGGCGAGACGGTGCTGCTGCGCGGCCTGGGCCTGAACTTCTTCGACCACATGGCCCTGTTCACCCTCGGCCGCGGCGGCACCTTCCACCGCCGCCAGGGCCGCCTGGCCTACCGGCCCTCGGGCCGCGAACCGCACCTGGTGGCCGGCTCCCGGCGCGGCGTGCCCTACCACGCGCGCGGCGAGAACGAGAAGGGCGCCTTCGGCCGCCACACCCCCCGCCTGCTGACCGCCGAGCGCATCGCCCGCCTGCGCCGGCAACAGCCCCTGGACTTCGCCGCCCAGCTGTGGCCGCTGATCGCCACCGAGGTGGAGGCCGTCTACTACCGCACCCTGCTGGCCGCCGAAGGCCGCCCGCGCGCGGGCCGGGACCTGGCCGAGCGCTATCTGGCCGCCCCCTCCCCCCAGGCCCGCGCCTCCCTGCTGGACACCCACCACGTGGCCGCCGGCCGGCGCTGGGACTGGGAGCAGATCGCCAAGCCCTACAAGGAGACCTCCTTCACCGGCCCCGGCGACTTCACCGCCTGGCTCCTGGCCCATCTGCGGCGCGATGTGGACCAGGCCCGCCAGGGCAACCTCAGCGGGCCGGTCAAGGCCGCCCTGGACGTCCTGCGCGACTTACGCAACGAGATCCGCCAGGTCGTCGACCACGGCGGGCTGAGCGCCGACTCCCACCGCGAGGACCTCGAGCGCTGGTACACCCCGCTCAACGCCTACCTGTCCATCGGCCCGCCCGCCTCACGCATCGAGGAGATGGCCGCGCTGATCGAGGCCGGCGTGCTGGACGTGATCGGCCCCGAGGTGGACATCCGCCCGGCCCAGGGCCCCGACGGGCCCGTGTTCGCGGCCACCTCCGCGGCCGTGCCCGGGCGGCCGGTGACCGCGCGCACCCTCATCGAGGCCCGGCTGCCCGACGGCGACCTGCACCGCACCGCCGACCCGCTGCTGCGCCACCTGCTGGTGAGCGGGCAGGCCCGCCTGCACACCCTGACCGGCCCGCACGGCGACTACGAGACCGGCGGCCTGGCCGTCACCGCCCGCCCCTACCACCTCATCGACAGCGCCGGGCGCGCCCACCCGCGCCGCTTCGCCTACGGCGTGCCGACCGAGGCGGTGCACTGGGCGACCGCGGCGGGCATCCGCCCGGGAGTGGACTCCGTCATCCTGGGCGACGCCGACGCCATCGCCCGCAGCCTGCTGGCGCTGCCCGCGCACAGCACGCCCCCCGGCTACGGCGCCGCGCTCACCGGGCGCGCACCCCGGCCGGTCACCGACAGCGTCCCGCCGGTCATGGCCGCCGCCACCGGCCGCGAATAGCGCCGCGTTCCAGGACCCGCCCCCGATTGTCTACACTGCGCTGCCGCTCGGTGCCGCGCCTGGCGCCACCGAGCGGCCGGCACAGGAAGAGGTACTGATGGCCCAGACACCCCCGCCACCGTGCACCCCGGCGCACCTGGCCGCCCAGGCCACCCGCCTGGCGGCCGCCATGGACGCCGTCACCGACGCCGAAGCCGCCCAGCGGGGCCTGACCCGCGCCGACTTCGAGGTCCTGGCCGCCCTGCGCGGGGCCGGCGCGGCGCTCGGCTACCGGCTGCGGCCCGGTGAACTCGCCGAGCGCTGCCACCTGTCCTCCGGCGGCACCAGCAACATCATCCGCAGGATGGCCGAGTCCGGCTATGTGGTCCGCGAGGCCGACCTGCACGACGGGCGCGGCTCGTGGGCGCAGCTGACCGAGGAGGGGCGCCGGGTGGTGGACGCGGTGCGCCGGGCCGCGGACGCCGTCTACGGCGAGCTGCTGCGGGTGCTGCCCGGCGGCGCGGTGGACGCCCTGTCCGGGCTGATCTCCCTGGTGGCCGCCGCCCTGGAACAGGCCCCCGCCCCGGGGGCGGGCGGGGTGCCGGCCCCGGGGCGGGCCCGCAGGATCGTCCGGGCCCCGCGGCCCGCCCCCAGACGCTGAAACCCCCCTCTCCCGCGCCCGCCGCGCAAGGGGGGGGCGGGGGCCCGCGGGCGGGCGAAGAGGGGGCAAGAAGAAGGAAGCCGGGCGCGTGAGCGGCGGGGCATACCGGTGTGGTGCCCGGCTTCCTGCCCTCCATGGTGGCGTGCTGCCGCGGGGGGCGGCAAAGGCCGCGGCGCGACTTCGGCACCTGCCCCGCCCCTGCCGGGTCCGCCCCAAAAGGGCGGGCCGGCAGGGGACTTGGCGAAGTAGGCGGCGGGCGGGTCACGGCGGGAGGGGCCGGCGACGGCCCGGGCGTTCAGCCCCGTGATGCGCGGCCATGTGGCCCCCACAGGGGGGCCGGGCCGCGCCCCTGGCACGCCCGGCGTGCCCCGCACCGCCTAGGAGGCACTGGATGAACACCAGCGTGACGCGCCCCGACGCCCATATCGGGGCGCTGCTGCGGCACTTCGGAGATCTTCGCGACGGCACCCACGGTGACGGAGCCGTCTCGCGCGCGGCCAAGGAGGAGCTGTTCGAGCGGGCCGTCGCGCTGCTGGACCCCTATGCCCGCCAGGTCTTGGAGGAGTTCAACACCCATCTGCTCAACGGGGCGGGCCAGGTGCGCGTGAGCGGTGCCACCCGGGCCCGCGACGGCGGTCTGGCGGCCACCTGGGCGCTGACCTGGCCCCAGCAGCGCGATGAGGGCATCGACCCGATCAGCCTGGTGGCGCACTACGGCCGGGGCTTTCACCATCCGCACCTGCGCGGCGCCACCGTCGCGGAGTGGCCGCTGAACGTCTTCAGCGACGCCCAGGCCGCCGCGGAGGTGCCCACCCTGCGCGCGATCGCCACCGCCGACCTGCACAACCTGGTCTTCCAGCGCGACTTCCGCATCGTGCCCGCCATCACCGACCCGCACCGCGCCCCCGCGGGCGCCGCACACCAGGAGGCCTGATGGACCGGGCCCCGCTGCGCCTGTCGGTACTGGACCAGTCCCCCATCGGCGAGGACCAGTCGGCCGCCGAGGCCCTGCGCGCCTCCGCCGGCCTCGCCCAGAGCGTGGACACCCTGGGCTACACCCGCTACTGGGTGGCCGAACACCACAACTCCCCCGGCTTCGCCGGCACCGCCCCCGAGATCCTGGCCGGACAGCTCCTGGCCGTCACCCGCCACCTGCGCGTGGGCACCGGCGGCGTCCTGCTGCCCCGCTACCGGGCGGCGAAGGTCGCCGAGGTCTTCAACGTCCTGGCCGCCCTGCACCCGGGCCGGGTCGACCTCGGGATCGGGCGCGCGGGCGGACCCGCCGACCGCTTCCCCGCCCAGGTGGAAGAGGTACGCCTGCATCTGGGCCTCATCGACGGGCGGCGCCCGGAGACCGACCAGAGCGCGCCGGTGCCCCCGCAGCTGTGGCTGCTCGGCGCGGGCACCAACTCCGCCCGCCACGCCGGGCAGCTGGGCGCCTCCTTCGCCTACGCCTACTTCCTGACCCACAAGCCGGGCGGACCGGTCCTGGACGCCTACCGTGCCGCCCTGACCCGCGCCGGGCAGCCCGGGCGGCGCGGGGTGGTGGCCGTGCGCGCGGTGACCGCGGACACCGCGGCCAAGGCCGAGGAGCTGGCCCAGAGCGTGCTGCTGTGGCGCAGCCGCAAGGACCTGGGCCAGGACCTGCCCCTGCCCTCACCGGCCAGCGTGCGCGCCCACCGGTGGAGCTCCCTGGAGACGGAACGGGCCGCGGTGCTGCGCCGCACCCTGGTGGCGGGCACCCCCGAGCAGGTCCACGCCCGCCTGAGCGCGCTCGCCGCCGACCACGGCACCGACGAGCTCCTGGTGAACACCCTCACCGCCGACCCCGCCGACCGGGTGCGCTCCTACCAACTCCTCGCCCAGGCCTTCCAGCTGACGGCCCCCCGGCCCGACGCCGTCCCCGTCTAGGACAGCGCAGCCAGCACGGCGCCGCACACGCGCACAGAAGCGGGAGAGCCCGGTCCGGGCTCTCCCGCTTCTGCTGTGCCCCCAGGAGGTGTGCGCACGAAAAGAAGGGGGCGGCCGTTGGGATACGGCCGCCCCCGGGGGGGTCTGGGTCCTCCTGTCTGCTGTTGTGGCCTGTCCTGCGGTGGATGCGTCTGGTCCGGCGTGCGGCTATCGCGTGCTCCTCTCGCCGGGGGCTGTCATCTGCCTCCTCCTTTCTTCTTCGGTTGTTCTGCCGCTGGCGGGATCGGGGAGGTTCGGGGTCGAAGGGGCGGGGGTCAGGGGCCGAAGGGACGGGGTCGGGGTCGGGGTCGAAGGCGGTCGGGGGGCTGGTGGCCGGGGTCGGGGTCTGATGGCCGGCAGGCCGGGGTCGGGGGCTGGTGGTCGGGGGTGGGGGTTACTGGGCGTCGATCTCGTTGCGGTAGACCATGAGCTTGGCGTCCTTGGCCACGTAGTAGTGCTGCACCGAGTAGGCGATGGTGGCGAAGTCCAGGCGGCCGTCGCCGTTGAAGTCGGCGGTGGCGATGCGGGCCACGGACTCGTCGGAGACCCGCCACTTGGCCCAGACGCCGTTCTTCAGGTCGATGGCCTTGTAGTACATGACGCCCTGCCAGGGCCACGGGCCGCGCAGGGCGACCAGGAACTCGTCCTCGCCGTCGCCGTCGAAGTCGGCGGTGACGATCTGGTGGCCGGGGCCCTCGCCGTTCTCGTTCGGGTCGCCGTAGACGTCCAGCAGGACGCGGTTCCACTCGACGTCCTCGGGCCGGCCGTCGGTGGCCTTGGTGTAGACGGCGACGGTGTTGCCGTGGAAGGGCTCCACAGCGGCGACGTAGCCCATCGCGTCCTCGCCCATGCGGCCGACGTTCAGGTCGCCGCTGCCGCGGAAGCCGGTCTGCTCGAACTGGGTCAGTTCGCCGGTGCCGATGAGCTTGCGGACCCACTCCTTCTTGTTCTCGTCGTAGAACATCCAGGTGACGCCCTCGTCGGAGGCCAGCAGGAGGGACTCGCGGTCCGAGCCGGGGATGAGGCCCTGCTTCTTCTCCGCGCCGTGGATCATCCGGTAGTGGCAGTCGTCGATGACCGTCAT
Source organism: Streptomyces sp. YIM 121038 (assembly GCF_006088715.1). Lineage (NCBI taxonomy): Bacteria > Bacillati > Actinomycetota > Actinomycetes > Kitasatosporales > Streptomycetaceae > Streptomyces > Streptomyces sp. YIM 121038. The sequence continues at coordinate 10,040,355 of NZ_CP030771.1, read as the reverse complement.
CGGCCACTCCTCGGCCGTCTGCGCGTCGTCGGGCTGGGTGAACATCACCACCGGCAGGACGGCGTGGACGTCTTCCTTGGCGACGATGGGCAGGCCGATGATCTCCAGGCGCTCGGTCTGGGTGAAGTAGCCGGCCCGCAGGCGGTGCATGCCGGTGGCGCGGCCCACGTAGTGCCTCTTCCAGCGGGACTCGTCCTTGTCGGGGCTGCCGGGGTTCTCCAGCCAGTCGATCTTGCCGCCCTCGGTGTTGGCGTCCTGGATGGTGCCGATGGGGCCGTAGAGGTCGTAGCAGAGGATGATGTCGGGGCGGCCGTTGCCGTTGACGTCGGCGTAGTCGGCGCCGACCGGCATCTTGATCTTGTCGGCGACCAGGCGGCGGGTCCACTTCTCGTCGTTCTGGTACCAGTAGATCTCGCCCAGGCGCAGGCCGTAGCCGAACAGGTCGGGCTTGTTGTCGCTGTTGAGGTCCGGGGCCTCCAGCCAGTAGCCGTCGCGCAGCTGGTCGGCGACGAGCTCGGCGGTGAACTTCGGGGCGCGGAAGGCGGACAGGGAGTCGGCGCTCATGGTGGTTCTCCTTGGGGTGTCGTGGGGCGCGGCGGCCAGAGGAAGGCAGGGGGCGGGGGTCAGGGGGTGAGGCGGTGGTATTCGACGGCGAGCCAGACGCAGTCGGTGTCGGCGTAGTACTGGTGCCAGGGGTAGTGGTAGGAGCCGTCGGGGCCGATGGTGCAGAAGGGGTCGGGGGTGGTGTAGCCGGGGCTCATGCGCAGGTCTTCGTAGAGGCGGGTGTGGTCGGGGGCGGTGAACTTCTGCATGCGGCCCAGGCCGTGGACTTGGGTGTGGACTTCGATGAAGTCGTGGCGGTTGTGGATGTGGCAGTCGGTGCCGGCCGGGGCGAACCAGAGGTTGGCCTTGATCTGGAAGTCCTGGGCGCGGGCGGGGGCGGGGGTCTGGCCCAGCAGGTGGGCGGGGTCGAAGCGGGCGGTGCCCGCGTCGTCCTGGGGGCTTTTGAACAGGGGGGTGGTGCGGGGGAAGGCGGCCTCGTCGGGGAGCAGGTCGGCCAGGTGCTGCCAGCCCGGTTCGCCGGTGATGGCGCCGATGGGGGCGTCGAGGTCGGTGCGCAGCAGGATGAGGGTGTCGGCCTCCTGGATGCGGGTGTCGCGCAGGATCGTGGAGGACAGGGGCGGGATGCCCTTGCGGGGGTGCTCGCTGATGGTGACGGGGCGGGGCTGGGGGTTGACGACGAGGGCGGTGCCGTGGACGGCGTAGTCGCGGGCGTGGGTGATGAGGGTGGCCTTGACGTGCGGCCCGGAGAAGTTGAGCTCCGTGGCGGTGTGGGTCTGCTGGCGGCTGGCGGTGGTGGTCATGGCGGTGCCTCCTGCCGGGTCGTCGGTCCTTGCCGGGTGGGGACGGGCGCTCAGGCGCGGGCGAAGGTGGCGGTGCGGGCCAGCTCCGCGGACAGCTCGTCGATGGCGATGGCCGGGGTGAACTGGTCGGGGGCGGGGCTGTCGCCGAAGTAGTGGGCGATGGCGTCGACGGTGCGCTCGGTGGCGCGGCCGTCGCCGTAGGGGTTGGTGGCGTTGGCCATGCGGTCGTAGGCGCCGGGGTCGCGCAGGAGTTCGCAGGCGGCCTGGACGATGCCGGACGTCTTGGTGCCGACCAGGCGGGCGGTGCCGGCGACGACGGCCTCGGAGCGCTCGGTGACGCTGCCGAGCACCAGGGTCGGCTTGCCGAGGGCGGGGCCTTCCTCCTGGGCGCCGCTGCTGTCGGAGACGATGAGGTCGGCGCGGCGCATCAGCTTGCTGAAGCACAGGTAGGACAGCGGGTCGACGACCGTGATGTTGGGGTGGTTGCCGATGCGGGGCAGCAGCGCGTCGCGCACGACGGGGTTGCGGTGCAGCGGGATGACCACGCGGACGTCGGGCTCGTCGGCGATGCTGGCGAAGGCCTCGGCGATCTGCGGCAGGTCCGGCCAGGCCTCGCGGCGGTGGGCGGAGGCCAGGACCACGCGGCGGTTGTCGCTGTCGAGGTCCTCGATGGCGTCCGAGCCGTAGTCCTGGGCGCGGTCGCTGGCCCAGCGCAGGGCGTCGATGACGGTGTTGCCGGTGACGACGATGGTGTCGTCGGCGATGCCCTCGCGCAGCAGGTTGGCGCGGTTGCCGGGGGTGGGGGCCAGGTGCAGGGCGGAGACCTGGGCGACCAGGCGGCGGTTGCCCTCCTCGGGGAAGGGGGAGTTGAGGTGGCCGCTGCGCAGGCCGGCCTCGACGTGGATGACGGGGATCTGGTGGTGGAAACCGGACAGGGCGCCGGCCAGGGTGGTGGCGGTGTCGCCGTGCACGAGGACGGCCTCGGTCTGCAGGTCCTTGAAGACCTCGCCCAGGCCCTGCAGGGAGCGGGAGGTCACCTGGGACAGTGTCTGGCGCGGCGCCATGATCTCCAGGTCGATGTCGGGCCTGAGGCCGAAGGCCTCCAGGGTCTCGTCCAGCATCTGGCGGTGCTGGCCGGTGGAGATGACGGTCGGGGCGAAGCGCGGGTCGTCCTTCAGGGCGCGGATGACGGGGGCGAACTTGATGGCTTCGGGGCGGGTACCAAGGACAACGGCTACGGAACGCATGGCTTTTATTCCTTTTCTGTGTCAAGGGAGAGGAAGGCTCATGAAGGGCTTTACGGAAGGCGCGGCACCGGATGTCGGGGTGCTCATCGCGCCGGGCTCATCAGGGGCGGCCCGTTTTATCCGCGGGCGGCGCTTGCGGTGTTTCCCGCCTTGGGGATTCCTTCCGGTTTCCCTGCTGGCACTAGATATCTTTCCTGTGAGCTAGTTCCGCGTCAATTGAGCTTTCTCCCGCCGGTTGCACAGGAGTTGGACACCCGCGCCCCCTCTTTTCCGGGAAAGGGGGCGCGGACATGCGAAAACCCCCGTGCCCGGACATGCGAAACCCCCGTGCCCGCGAGGCGGGCACGGGGGTTTCCCGGGCTCTGGGGCGCCGTGCGGCGCCCGGTGCGCGGCTGGGCGCGCGGGCCGCTCAGGCGCGGACGATGGCCAGCACCTCGTCGCGGACGCGGGCCATCACCGCCTGTTCACGGGCCTCGACGTTCAGGCGCAGCACGGGTTCGGTGTTGGAGGCGCGCACGTTGAACCACCAGTCGGCGCCGCTGACGGTGAGCCCGTCGAGTTCGTCCACGCGCACGCCCTCACGGCCCCGGTAGGCGGCGTGCAGGGCCGCCAGGCGGGCCTGGCTGTCGGTGACGGTGGAGTTGAGCTCGCCGGAGCCCGCGTAGCGGTCGTAGGCGGCCACCAGGCCCGACAGGGGGCCGTCCTGGCCGCCGAGGGCGGCCAGGACGTGCAGGGCGGCGAGCATGCCGGTGTCGGCGTTCCAGAAGTCGCGGAAGTAGTAGTGCGCGGAGTGCTCGCCGCCGAAGATCGCGCCCGACTTGGCCATCTCCTCCTTGATGAAGGAGTGCCCCACGCGCGTACGGACCGGCGTGCCGCCGTTCTCCCGCACGACTTCGGGGACGGTCCAGGAGGTGATCAGGTTGTGGATGACGGTGCCGGAGCCGCCGTTGCGGGCCAGTTCGCGGGCGGCGACCAGGGCGGTGATCGCCGAGGGGGAGACCGGCTCGCCCCTCTCGTCGACGACGAAGCAGCGGTCGGCGTCGCCGTCGAAGGCGATGCCCAGGTCGGCGCCCTCTTCGCGCACCCGCTGCTGGAGGTCCACGATGTTCGCCGGGTCCAGGGGGTTGGCCTCGTGGTTGGGGAAGGTGCCGTCCAGCTCGAAGTACATCGGTACGAGTGTCAGGGGCAGGCCCTCGAAGACGGTGGGCACCGTGTGACCGCCCATGCCGTTGCCCGCGTCCACGACCACCTTCAGCGGCCGGATCCCCGACAGGTCGACCAGGGACCGCAAGTGCGCCGCGTAGTCCCCCAGGGTGTCGCGGCGGGTGAGCGCGCCCGCCGCGGTCAGCGAGGGCGGCGCGCCCTCGGCCAGCCAGCGCTCCACCAGGGCGCGGATGTCGGCCAGACCGGTGTCCTGGCCCACCGGGGCGGCGCCCGCGCGGCACATCTTGATGCCGTTGTACTGCGCCGGGTTGTGCGAGGCGGTGAACATCGCCCCCGGCAGGTCCAGGGCGCCCGAGGCGTAGTACAGCTGGTCCGTGGAGCACAGGCCGATCTGGGTGACCGCGCAGCCGCCCAGGGCCGCGCCCTGGGAGAAGGCCAGGGCCAGGGCGGGCGAGGTGGGCCGCATGTCGTGCCCGACGACGATCGCGGCCGCGCCCGTCACCCGGGCGAAGGCGGCGCCGAAGAGCTCGGCCAGGGAGGCGTCCCACTGCTCGGGGACGATCCCGCGGATGTCGTAGGCCTTGACCAGGCCCGACAGATCGGCGCCGCCGGCCGCGGCGGCACGGGCGGCGACGGAGGTGGCGGCAGTGACGGCGCACTGGTGCGCGGCGTGGTCCGAGGTGAGGGACAAGGGGGTGCCTCCGGTTCGAGGGGAACGGAACGTACGGGAGGAGAACGGGACATGCGGGGGAACGGGAAGGACGGGGCCCGTGCGCGGGGTGCGGTGCGCGGGGGCCGGGCAAGTGGGGCCGGACGGGGGGAGGTTGCCCCCCGGGGGGCGCGCCGGGGGTTGCGCCGGGGGCAGCACGACGCCGGGCGCGCGGTCCGCGGGGGGTGCGGCGGCGCGCCCGGCGGCGGGTGGCCCCCGCCCCTTGGGGGAAGGGGCCCCGAACAGAGGGCGGGGGCGGGGCGGTCCCTAGCGGCGGGGCAGTTCCACCGACAGGGAGTGGCGGAAGACGTCGGCGGGGTCGTAGCGCTTCTTGACCTGCTGCAGACGCGGGTAGTTGTCCTTGTAGTAGAGCCGCTGCCAGGGCACGCCGGAGGTGTTGCGCTTAGGGTCGGCCACGTCCCGGTCGGGGTAGTTGATGTAGCAGCCGTCGGTGCGGTCGTCCAGGACGGGCACTCCCCCGGTCCTGGCGAAGAAGTCCTCGTACAGCTCGCGCACCCAGCCCAGGTAGAAGTCGTCGTCCTTCTTCTCGGCCCAGAAGGTCTGGAAGCACATCTTGAACACCGAGCTGCGCTGGGCGTTGGCGGTGGCGTCCGGGGCCAGGGCGTTGACCTGGCCGCCGAAGGAGAACAGCACCAGCATGGTGTCGGGGTTGTGGAAGTCGGCGCGGGTCATGTGCTTGTACAGGGCGGCGACCTGGTGGTCGGTGAAGTTCTTGCGCATGTAGCCGGACTTGTGGGCGCCGCGCGAGGTGGGGTTGGTGATGGTGGGGTTGTCGGTGCCGACCAGGCGGGTGGCCTGCAGCCAGGGCATGCGCCGGGGGGTGTGCAGGCCGGGCATGGCGGGCAGTTCGCCGTTGCCCCGGGCCAGGGTCCCCGGGCGCAGGCCGGTGCCGGCCAGGACCGCGTCCAGGAAGGACCGCAGCAGCCCTTCGGCGCCCTCGACGCCCGCGTCGACCTGGGTGAACATGCCCAGGCTTCCGTGGGCCCTGGCGCTGACGTTGAACAGGCTGCTCAGATGCCGGTAGGGGGAGTCGGGGGCGCTGTGCTCCTCGTGCCAGGCGCCCCAGTTCTTCAGCAGCCGGGTGAAGCGGGTCTCGGTCAGCTGCTCCCAGGGCAGGTCGATGGCGCTGACCAGGACGGTGGAGGGCGGCTTGAGCAGCTGGTCGGCCGGGTCGCTGCCGTGGGCCTGGGGCGAGCGGAAGTAGTAGCGGGTGATGAGGCCGAAGTTGCCGCCGCCGCCCCCGGTGTGGGCCCACCACAGCTCCCGGTGGGGGTCGTCCTTCTCGCGGGTGGCCAGCACGGTGCGGGCCTTGCCCTTGGCGTCGATGACGACGACCTCGACCGCGTACAGGTGGTCGGAGACCAGGCCGTGGGCGCGCGAGAGCAGGCCGTAGCCGCCGCCGCTGATGTGCCCGCCGGCGCCGACGCTGTAGCAGATGCCGCCGGGCACGGCCACGCCCCAGCCCTTGTAGAGGGTTTCGTAGACATTGAGCAGGCGGGCGCCGGGCTCGACGGTGAAGGCCCGCATCCGCTCGTCGTAGCCGACGGCCGTCATCGGGGAGAAGTCCAGGATGACCTGGGTGTCGGGGTGGGCGGCGAAGTCGGCGAAGCAGTGGCCGCCGCTGCGCACCGAGATCCGCTTGCCGTCCTTGACGGCCTGCTCCAGGGCCGCTTCGGCGTCCGCCGCCGATGTGATCATTTTGATGTAGTCGGGTCTGGCCACGAACCGCTGGTTGTTGCCGGTGGTCAGCAGCGGGTAGCGGGGGTCGTCGGGGCCGATGAGGGCCCCGGCCGCCCGCGGCGCACGCGTGGCCGGGGCCGCGGCGGCGGGGGTGCTCAGCAGGGCGGGGGCACCGGCTGTGGCGGCGACCGCGGCCCCCGCGACCGCGGCGCCGCGCCCTATGAGCGTGCGGCGATCGACATCGTTCATCGTCAGCTACCTCGTCTTTCGACAGCTCGTCACGGGCCCGCGCGACAAGGCGGGGCCCGGGAGCGGACCGGCCCGGCGGATGCCGGGCCGGAGCACTTCGCCCAAGAGGGCGGCAGCACAAGAGGGTTGAAGGGGGCCAGGGACAAAGGGGGGGTGGTCAGGCGGGGGCCTGGGCGGGGGCGGTGCCCGTCTCCTGCGGCTGGATGTCACCGGCGGTGGCGGCATCGCCGTCCGGGGAGGGCCCGCGGCCGCGGCGGTCCAGGCGCACCGAGTACGCGGCCACCGCCAGCGCGCCGCCGGCCAACAGCGCGCCGATCCAGTTCGGCGCGGTGTAGCCCAGGTCGTGGTCGATGGCGAAGCCGCCCAGATAGGCGCCCACGGCGTTGCCCAGGTTGAAGGCGGCGATGTTGGCCGCCGAGGCAAGCGCCGGGGCGCCGTCGGCCTTCTGCAGCACCCGCATCTGCAGCGCGGGCACGGTGGCGAAGCCCGCGGCGCCGAACAGGCCCAGCGTGATGGCCGCGGGCACCTGCGCGTGCGCGGTGAACACGAAGATCACCAGGACGGCGCTGAGGGCGGCAAGCGCGATCGACAGGGTGCGCATCAGGGCGCGGTCGGCCAGGCGGCCGCCGAGCACGTTGCCCGCGCACAGGCCGACTCCGAAGATGACAAGGAGCCAGCTGACCGCGCCGTCGGAGAACCCGGCGACCTTGGTCATCATCGGGGCGATGTAGGTGAAGGAGGCGAAGACCGCGCCGAAGCCGAGCGCGGTGACCGCCAGGGCCAGCCACACCTGGCCGCGGCGGAAGACGGCGAGCTCGCTGCGCAGCCCCCCGGAGTCCTCGCGCGGCTGGGGCGGCACCAGGGCCAGGATGCCGAGCAGGCCCACCACGCCCAGGCCGGTGACCACCCAGAAGGTGGAGCGCCAGCCGAAGTGCTGGCCCAGGAAGGTGCCCATCGGCACGCCCAGGACGTTGGCGACGGTCAGGCCGATGAACATCAGGGAGATCGCGCGGGCCTTGCGTTCGGGCGCGACCAGGTTGGCGGCGACCACCGAGCCGATGCCGAAGAACGCGCCGTGCGTCAGGGCCGCCACCAGACGGCCCGTCATCAGCAGGGCGTAGCTGCCGGCGACCGCGCACAGCAGGTTGCCCAGGATGAACACGGCCATCAGCACGGCCAGCATGGTCTTGCGCGGCAGCCGGGTCCCGGCGGCGGTCATCAGCGGGGCCCCGACGACCACACCGAGCGCGTAGCCGGTCACCAGCAGGCCGGCGGAGGGGATCGAGACGCTGAGATCGTCGGCGACCTCCTCCAGCAGGCCCACGATCACGAACTCCGTGGTGCCGATGCCGAAGGCGCCTAAAGCCAGCGCCAGAAGGGCGATGGGCATCTTCTAACTCTCCTTGTCGTGGTGGTGCCAGGTGGGGGTGCGCACACCGCGTCCCGGGTGGTCTTCGAGCAGGGCCCGCAGGCGTCTGCGGCCGCGGTGCAGCCGGGAGTTGACGGTGCCGGAGGGGATGCCGACGGCCGCGGCGATCTCCTCGTAGCGCAGGCCCTCGACATCGGCGAGGTAGACCACGATGCGCAGCGCGGCGGGCAGGGAGCGCATCGCCTGGCTGATCGCCGCGTCGGGGATGCGGTCGACGACCTGGGCCTCCACCGAGGCGAGCCCGGCGGAGGTGTGGGAGGCGGCGCCCGCCTGCTGCCAGTCCTCGATGTCGGGCACCGGCGCGAAGTGCGGCCTGCTCTTCTGGCGCCGGTAGGAGGTGAGGAAGGCGTTGGTCAGGATGCGCGACAGCCAGGCCCCCAGGCTCGTGCCGGGGCGGAACTGGTGGAACCCGCGGTAGGCGCGGGTGTAGGTCTCCTGCACCAGGTCCTCGGCATCGGCCCGGTTGCGGGTCAGCCGCAGCGCGTAGGCGTACAGGCGGGCCCGGTGGGCCAGCGCGTCGCGTTCGAAGCGGGCCGTGCGCTGCTCGGCCGTCTCCGGCCCCGGCACGGCGGGCCCGGGGCCGGGTGGGGCCTTCGCCGCCCGCACCGCATGCCAAGGGCCCGGCGGCCCCGCGGGGCGGCTCGGGCTGGACAGGGTGCTGGTGCCGCTGCGGGCCGCGGCGGACGCGGGCTGCGGTTCCATGGGGCGTTTCCTTCGGTACGGGGGCAAAGGGGCGAGTGCGGGAGGAACAAGAGGGCGGGGGCGGAGGGGAGGTGAGGGGCGGTGCGTCCCCGGCGGGGGAGACTCAGGACGCACCGCCGGTCTGGTGTCCCCGCGGCGGGCCCCGGCGCGCACTGCCCTGCTGTGCTGCTCCCCCGCGTCCGGGGGGGCGGTGCGCAAGGAGCGGGGCGGGGCGGGCCGGGCGGGCTGCTACTGGGGGTGGCCGTGCTCGATGGTGTCGGCGAAGTGCTGCCAGGCTCTGGCGCATTCGGCGGCGGCGGCCGCGACCATGCCCGCCCGGTAGGAGGGCACGGAGGCGGTGATGCGTCTGAACTGGGCGGGCAGATGCATCTCCAGCAGGCGCAGCAGCAGCCGTCCCGTCTCGCTCTGGCGCAGTGAGGGGTCCTTGCACAGGCTGGTGAAGACCCGCTCCAGGCCCGGCCCCTGGCCCGCGGTGCGCGCCGCGGGCAGCGGGCGGTCCCGCGGTGTGGGCGCGGCCCGTTCGTGCCCGCCGGGTGCCGGGCGGACCGGGCCGGGGGCCGCTTCGGGGGCTGCTTCGGGGGCCGCCTCGGGGGTGCGCAGGGCCGGGGGCAGGGGGTCCTCGCCGCGTTCGAGGCGGGCGCGCACATCGCGCACGGTGCCCGGGGAGACGCCCGCGCGGCGCGCGATGTGGCGCAGCGAGGCCTGCGGTTCGGCGCTGATGAGCCGGCTGGCCGCACGGCGTCCGGCCACCGGGTCCACGGGGCGGAACTTGCCGTCCTGGCCCACGCGCACCGCGGGGGCCGCCTCGGGCGGCATGCCGCGGCGGCGCAGGGCGGCGACCGTTTTGGGGTCCAGGCCCGCGACCGCGGCGATGGCCCGGTCCGACCACTGGGTGTGCGTGATGATGATGCGGGCGGCGGCCGCGGCGCGTTCGGCCAGGGTCAGCGGCATGCCGTGGGCGATGTTGCTCTCCACGGCGAGGACGAAGGCGTCTTCGGTGCTGCCGTCGAAGTAGGTGACCTCCACCAGGTCGCGCTGCTGCATCAGCGCCGCGCGCAGCCGGTGCATGCCGTCGATGACCCGCATCGTCTCGCGGTGCACCAGGATCGGCGGCAGCACCGCGCCGCAGGCGCCCAGGGTCCGCGCGTGCTGGAGGTTCTCTCCGATGCGCGGTGAGTCGGCCGGGCGCAGGACGGCGATGGGCACCTGGTGCACGGCTCCGTCCCGGGCCGTCTCGGCACCGGGGGCCGCCGTGCCGGGCGGGCCGGGCGGCTCCAGCAGGTTTGACCGGTGCGGGAAGCCGGGGTGTTCTTCGGGGTTGACGCCCATGCTCGGTGCACCTCCTCCACAGGGGGTCGAAACCGGCGTCGGCGGTGCGCGCGAGGCGGCCCGCCGCTGGCGCGGGGGATGCCCCGTCCAGCACCCCCCGACCGTACATAGCTGTCGTTCGGTTTTTCCGCCGCCCGTGGGCGCCGCGGCGCGACCTGGGCAAGTCCTGCGGCCCGGGCGGGGCCGGGGTGTGCAACCGGGGAGTTTCCGCGGTTGCACACCCCGGGCGGGGCGGCCCCCGGTGTGCGGCCGGGGGCCCGGCCTGGCGCGGCGGGGTCAGGCCGCGGAGGCCAGCGAGTGCTGCGCCACGAAGTCGCGCAGCCAGGAGCGGAATTCCGGGCCCAGGTCCTCGCGCTCCCAGGCCAGGCGCACGGTGGCGCGCAGGTAGTCGGCGCGGTCGCCGGTGTCGTAGCGCCGGCCGCGGAAGACCACGCCGTGCACCGGTCCGGCCGACGCGGTCGCGGCCAGGGTGCGCAGTGCGTCGGTGAGCTGGATCTCGCCGCCGCGGCCCGGCGCGGTGGTGCGCAGCGCCTGGAAGATCTCCGGGGCCAGGACGTAGCGGCCGATGACCGCGTAGTTGCTGGGGGCGGTGCCCGGTTCCGGTTTTTCCACCAGGTCGGCGATGGCCACCACGTCGCCGCCTGCGCCCGGGCGCAGGCGGGCGCAGCCGTACAGGTGGGTCTGGGCGGGGTCGACCTCCATCAGGGCCACCACGCTGCCGCCGTGCTGGGCCTGGACCTGGGCCATCTGGGCGAGCAGCGGGTCGCGCGGGTCGATGAGGTCATCGCCCAGGAGCACCGCGAAGGGCTCGGCGCCCACGTGGCGGGCCGCGCACAGCACGGCGTGGCCCAGGCCGCGCGGGTCGCCCTGGCGGATGTAGTGGATGTCGGCGAGGTCCGTGGGGGCGCTGACCCGCTGCAGGCGGTCGGCGTCGCCCTTGCGGCGCAGGGTCTCCTCCAGTTCGTGGTTGCGGTCGAAGTGGTCCTCCAGCGGCCGCTTGTTGCGCCCGGTCACCATGAGGATGTCGGACATTCCTGCGGACACCGCTTCCTCGACGACGTATTGGATAGCGGGTTTGTCCACGACCGGAAGCATTTCCTTGGGCGTGGCCTTGGTCGCCGGGAGGAATCGGGTGCCCAGGCCCGCGACGGGAACAACTGCCTTGGTAATACCGACAGACGCGACATTCATGGGATTCACGCTAGGGGCGTGTTACCGGGCGTGGAAGCAATAGGGGGCGCGCAAGGGCGACTTCGGCAATTGTGCGGGGCACTGTTGTGGTGGGTGTTCTCCCCTCCCGTCTAGACTGCGCTGCTGACGGGGAATTCCGGCGGCCGCCCACGGCGGGCGGGCGGCACCGAGTGCGGGAGCGGGTACGACGTGAGGGCTGAGACGGCCGGGCGGCGCGGCGGGCAGCAGGTGCCCTCCATGGAGCTGGCGCAGCTCGCGGCGCGGCTGTGTGCCGCACTGGATGCCACCACCAACAGCAGGGTGGCCCAGCACGGGCTGACCCGGGCGGACTACGACGTGCTGGCCGCGCTGCGCGGTGCGGGCGGTGAGCTGCGGCTCAAGCCCACCGAGCTGGCGGCGCGCTGCCGGCTCTCCTCGGGCGGCACCAGCAATGTGCTGCGCCGGATGTCGGAGTCGGGCTATGTGGTGCGCGAGGCCGATCTGGCCGACGGGCGCAGCGCCTGGGCCCAGCTGACCGAGGAGGGCCTGCTGATCACCTCGCGGATCCAGGACGGGGTCGCGGCCGTGCAGGAGCGCCGCCTGGCGCTGCTGCCGCCGGGCGCGGTGGACGCGCTGTCGGCGCTGCTGGCCCAGGCCGCCGAGGTCCTCGAGGCGCCCGAGTAACGCGTAGCGCCCCGGGGCAGGGGGTGTTCAGGCCGGTACGCGGCTGCGGGCGTGCAGGGTGTGCACGGCGCGCAGCAGGCGGGCGGCGTCGGGGACGCCCTCGGTGCGCCAGGAGCCGATGACCAGGGTCGGCACGGTGTGGATGCGGTGGGCGGCCCGGGCCTCCTCCTGGGTGGCGCGGTGGTGTTCGGCCGCCTCCGGGGAGGCGGTCCAGGAGGTGAACCGGCCGCGGTCCAGGCCGCTCTCGCCGGCCAGGGCGGCCAGGGTGTCCAGGTCGGCGATGTCCTGGTCGTGGTGGAAGTAGGCATCGAAGACGGCCGTGTCGTAGGCGTGTCCGGCGCCGTGGCGCCAGGCGAAGGTGTGCCCGTGCATGGCCAGGTCGGTGCGCGGCAGCGGCCCGGAGGGGGCGGTGGTGAAGGGCACGCCGAGCCGGTCGGCCATGGGCACCACGGAATTCTCCCAGACGCCTTGCGGATAGTCCTTCTTGCCGCCGGCCGGTATGCCCCCGGGGTGCAGTTCGTAGGGGCGCCAGCGCACGGCGTGGTCCTGGGCGAGGCCGGTATCGGCGATCACTTTGCCCGTCATGACGGAGAAGGGGCACAGATAGTCGAACCAGACGTCGATAGTGAGGGACATCAGGACTCCTTACACAAAAACAAAAGCAGGAGGGGCGCGGTTTCAGGGGCGGCGCCGCGGGCTGCGGTGCCGCCCGCGGGAACGCCGGCGCCGGGTGCCTGGGCCCGCGGCCCGGCACCCGGAAGAAGGGGGCCGGGGCCGCGGGGCGGGGCGACGGAAGTGCGGTGTGGCGGGAGGCTGTTGTCGCACGGGGCAGGGGGCGGGGGTGGGATATCAGGGCAGGGGGTGGTCTCCGGCAGGGCGCAGGACAGCCCGGGCCGGGGGCGGGGGCGGGGGCGGGGGTGGGGGTGGGGGTGGGGGCGGCTGGCAGATGACGACGTCGTCGAGGACGGCGATCAGGCGCGGCACCGGACCCGCGCCCCCGCCCCCGCCCGCGGCCTCGGTGAGGTCGGTGAGGTCGCTCAGGGGGTGGATGGCGATGGCCAGCCGGCAGGTGCCGGTAGTGCCGTCGGCGCGGTGGGTGCGCAGGCCCAGGAGCAGGCCCAGGGCCTGCCCGGCGGGCCGGGGGCCGGGCGCGGCCAGGGCGAGCTCCTGGATGCTGACGCGCTCCAGGGCCTGCCCCGCCGGGCCGGGCCGGGCCCGGCGGGCTCCGGTGCCGGGCGGGCGGGCGGACAGCCAGGCGGCCAGGGCGCGTTCCAGGCGGTCGAAGGGGATGGCCAGGGCGGTGCAGGTCACCGGGTCGCTCCGTGGCGGCACACGCAGAACCAGTAGAAGCTGTGGCCGGTCAGGCTCAGCTGGTAGGGGCGCGGGCCGATGGCGGGGAAGGTGGTCTGGCCGGTGACCTCCACCGGGACGACGCCGTTGTAGGCGCGCAGGTCGAGTTCGACCGGCTGGGGGTGGCGCGAGAGGTTGTTGACGCACAGCATCTCGGTGGGGTGGCCGTCCTCGTCGAAGTGGCGGCGCACATAGGCCAGGACCGCGGCGTTGGAGGTGGGTATCTCCTCGAAGTCGCCCAGGCCGAAGGCCTTGTGGTGGCGGCGCCGGGCGGCCAGCATGCGGCGCGTCCAGCGCAGCAGGGAGGCGCGGTTGTCGCGCTGGCTCTCCACGTTGACGGCCGGGTAGCCGTAGACGGGGCCCAGGTTGGTGGGCAGGGTCAGGCTGGCCGGGTCGCCGTCGGAGAACCCGGCGTTGCGGTCGGGCGTCCACTGCATGGGGGTGCGCACCGCGTCGCGGTCGCCCAGCCAGATGTTGTCGCCCATGCCGATCTCGTCGCCGTAGTAGAGGATCGGCGAGCCGGGCAGGGAGAGCAGCAGCGCGGTGAACAGCTCGATCTGGTCGCGGTCGTTCTCCAGCAGGGGCGCGAGCCGGCGGCGGATGCCGATGTTGGCGCGCATGCGCGGGTCCTTGGCGTACTCCGCGTACATGTAGTCGCGTTCCTCGTCGGTGACCGTCTCCAGGGTCAGCTCGTCGTGGTTGCGCAGGAACAGGCCCCACTGGCAGGCGGCGGGGAGTTTGGGGGTCTTGGCGAGGATCTCCGAGACGGGGAACTTCGACTCCTTGCGCACGGCCATGAACAGGCGCGGCATGAGCGGGAAGTGGAAGGCCATGTGGCATTCGTCGCCGCCGCGTTCGTAGTCGCCGAAGTAGTCCACGACGTCCTCGGGCCACTGGTTGGCCTCGGCCAGCAGGATGCGGCCGGGGTAGTGGGTGTCGATGACCTCGCGCACCCGCTTGAGGAAGGCGTGGGTGGCGGGCAGGTTCTCGCAGTTGGTGCCCTCGGCCGCGTACAGATAGGGCACGGCGTCCAGGCGGAAGCCGTCGATGCCCAGGTCGAGCCAGAATCTGAGGGCGGAGATGATCTCGTCCTGGACGGCCGGGTTGTCGAAGTTCAGATCGGGCTGGTGGGAGAAGAAGCGGTGCCAGTAGTACTGCTTGCGCACCGGGTCGAAGGTCCAGTTGGAGGTTTCGGTGTCGACGAAGATGATGCGGGCGTCGGGGTACTTCTCGTCGTCGTCGGCCCACACGTAGTAGTCGCCGTAGGGGCCTTCGGGGTCGGCGCGCGAGGCCTTGAACCAGGCGTGCTGGTCGCTGGTGTGGTTCATCACGAAGTCGGTGATGATGCGCAGGCCGCGCGCGTGGGCGGCCTCCAGCAGGGCGCGGAAGTCCTCCAGGGTGCCGAACTCGGGCTGCACCGCGCGGTAGTCGGACACGTCGTAGCCGCCGTCGCGCAGCGGCGACTGGAAGAACGGCGGCAGCCACAGGCAGTCCACGCCCAGCCACTGCAGATAGTCCAGCTGGGAGGTCAGCCCCTGCAGGTCGCCGACGCCGTCGCCGTCGCTGTCCTTGAAGGAGCGCACCAGCACCTCGTAGAACACCGCCCGCTTGTACCAGTCGGGAGGGTCGGTCACCGCCTTGGTGGACGGGGTGACGGGCACGGGCGCGCGCCGGGCGGTGGTGGCTTCGGCCTGGTCGGTGCTCAAGGGTTCCTCCAGGTGACGATGCGGGTCCCGGAGTGCTCCGGGCGGTTCGAGGGGGCGTCGCCGAGCGGGGTGTGCCGCGTGCCCGCCCCCGTCTTGTCACCCCGTGTGCGCGGGGCGGTGAGGGGCGGGTGGGGGGTGGGGCGGCACGGCGGGGGCCTTGCGGGGGCCGGGGGCCACGGCGGCGCGGACGGTGCGGGGGCCGGGGGCCGGTGCGTGGTGCGCGACGGGGCCGGCGGGAGGGGCGCGGTCAGGGGCGGCGGGGCCGCTCATCGTCCACCCCCTTGGGCGGTCGTCGTTGACCTGGCAAGGGTTTCAGCATTCTGAGGCCTTCCGGCGCGGGCAAGGAATGCCTTTTCATCCCGGCAAGTTGCCCAAGTCGCCGGATTTCCGCGGGAATTGCCGGGGTGTTCTCGCGGTGTTTCGCGGACACCGCGAGCAGGCGCATCGCGGGTTTTTCCACCGCGTGGTAAAGCAGCGCGGCAAGGAGCAGGCTCACCGTGAAGGCGGCGGCCAGAACGAGCAGGGCGGCCGGGGTGCTGAACGCGCGCCGCCCCAGCGCCTGGTGGCCGTGGATGAGGACCAGGCGGTGCACCAGGTACAGCGCGAAGGACAGCTCGCCCAGGCGGACCCACACGGGCCCGGCCAGGGGGGTGGGGCGCCCGGTGGCATCGGCGTGGGCCAGGGCGCCGATCAGCAGGGCGATCGGCACGACGGTGGCGGCCACCAGCCCGGCCAGGTAGGGCAGCTGGGTGGCCAGCACATAGCCGGCGCCCAGCAGCAGGGCCGCGGGCAGCGGGCGCGGGCCCCGCCAGCGGCCCTCGCGCACGATCCGAGCCACGACCATGCCCAGCGCGAACTCCGCCGCGCGCACCGGCGGGAAGACGTACAGCAGCCAGTACTGCCACTGGCCGGTGGTGCCGTCGGGCAGCACCAGGGCCGGGGTGGCGGGCAGCAGCGCGACGGCGGCGGGCAGGGCCGTCACCACCGCCGCCAGGCCCGCGGCCACGGGCACCAGGGCGCGGGCGGGCAGCGCGCGCAGGGCCCGCCACAGCAGCGGGAAGGCCAGGTAGAACAGCAGCTCGCAGGAGAGCGACCAGCTGACCGGGTTGCCGCTGACGTACAGGTGCGGCTGGGGGAAGAAGGACTGCAGCAGCGTCACGTTGACCGCTACCGCGCCGGGGCCGGGGGCCGCGGCGGTGGCGGCGAGCAGGACGAAGGCGGCCAGGGCGGTCACCAGGTGGCTGGGGTAGATCTTGGCGAGGCGGCGCCGCCAGAAGCGGTGCGCGCGCTCGGCGGGCCGGGCCGACCAGGTCAGCACGAAGCCGCTGAGCACGAAGAAGAACGACACCCCCACCCAGCCCGCCTTGGCCAGCACCTGGGCCAGGCGGTGCTGGGTGCCCGCGTCGGCGAAGACGCCCGCGAAGGAGGCGTGGAAGGCGAACACCGAGGCGGCGGCGGCGAAGCGCATGCCGGTCAGGGAGGGCAGGCGGTGCGGGCGGACGACAGCGACAGCGGCGGCCATGCGGAACACTCCTGGGCGATCACGCCGCGCGCCCCCCGGTCCGGGGCGGGGCACGGCGGGGCGCGGGGCCCCGGCCGCCGGGGTGCGGCGGTGCGGCGGTGCGCGGGGCGGCGCGGGCGACAGGGCGGGCGGGCACGAGGGGGCTCGGCGGGAGGCGGGGCGGGGGGCCTGGCGGCGCGCGGGGCGGGCGGCGCGCGGGGCGGCGCGGGTGAGAGGGGCGGGAATAGAGGGGGTGTTCTCTTCACAGGTGACCAGTGAATTCGCCGCATCCTCGTACGGATTTGGTGACTCCGTTGCGACTGGGGCAAGTTGGCCGAGTCTCCCGGTGCGCGCCGCCGTTTATTGCCCCCTTGCGCGAACAGCGGGTTGACTCCGAATGTCCCTGATTTCGGCCATCGGCCGGGCTATTTCTTCTCTCGCGGGGACGGATCTCATCCGACGACAGGGAGACCTCGTGTCCAAACGCATCCTGGTCGTGCTTTCCGAATACGGCTACTGGGGCGAGGAACTCGTGGGCCCAATCGAGGCTTTCGACGCACGCGGGTATCGCACCACGTTCATGACTCCGCACGGCAAGCGGGCGCAGGCCCTGCCGCCCAGTCTCGATTCCGAGTACATCGACCCACCGCTGGGCCGTGCGGTCACCTCGCGGGACATGGCCCGCCGCGCGAGGGCGCTGGATGACTCCAGCCGTCTGGACAATCCCCTGAGCCTGGCGGAGATGATCCCCGAGCGCCCGTACTACAGCGCGCTGAACCACCTGCGGGAGCTGGAGAGTTACCACAGCAACCTGGCGGCGGCCGTGCAGGAGCTGCTGGGCGGCTTCGACGCGCTGGTCATCGTCGGCGGCAGCGGCCCGATCGTGGACCTGGCCAACAACGAGCGGCTGCACGAGCTGATCCTGGCCTTCGCCCGGGCCGACAAGCCGATCCTGGCCGAGTGCTACGGCGTGGCCGCGCTCGCCTTCGCCCGGGACTGGGACGCGCGGGCCAGCCTGCTGTGGGGCAAGCACGTCACCGGTCACCCCAAGGAGTACGACTACAAGGACGGCACCGGGTTCGTGGGGGTCGACTTCAACATGGGGCCGCCGCCCTACCCGCTGGAGTACATCCTGCGCGATGCCACCGGCCCCGGCGGCGCCTTCCACGGCAACGTCGGCAAGGAGGTCTCGGTCGTCGTGGACTTCCCGTTCATCACCGCGCGCTCCACGCCGGACTCGGTGACGGCCGGGGAGATGCTCATCGAGGTCCTGGAGAGCGGCCTGCGCCGCTACGGCTGGTGAGCGTTCCCGGGCGACGGTGAAGGAGGAGAGGCCCATGTCCGCCAGGCCCGCCAAGGCCGCGGTGTTCGAGCAGCTGGCCGCCGACGGGGTGCGTCATCTGTTCGGCAATCCCGGCACGGTCGAGCAGGGCCTGCTGGACCTCGCCGGTGACAGCGAGGTCGGCTATGTGCTGGCCCTGCACGAGAGCGTCGCGGTGGCCATGGCCGACGGCTACGCGCGCGCCGCCCAGCGCCCCGGTGTCGTCCAGCTGCACAGCGCGGTGGGCCTGGGCAACGCGGTCGGCATGCTGTACCAGGCCCGGCGCGGCGGTTCGCCGCTGGTGGTCCTGGCCGGGGAGGCCGGGGTGCGCTATGCGGCGCTTGACGCGCAGATGGCCGCCGATCTGGTGGCCATCGCGCAGCCGGTGACCAAGTACGCCGCCCGGGTCCTGGACGCCTCCTCGGTGCTGCGGGAGCTGCGCCGGGCGGTGAAGATCGCCATGACGCCGCCGCGCGGCCCGGTCCTGGTGGTGCTGCCCGCCGACGTGCTGGAGCAGCCCACCGCCGAGCCGGCGGTGCCCGCCTCCGTCCCGCACACCCGTGCCGTGCCCGAGCCGGCCGCCCTGGCGCGGGCGGCCGCGCTGCTGGCGGGCGGGGCGCGCCCGCTGATCCTGATGGGTGACGGCGTCGCGGCCAGCGGCGCCCAGCAGGCCCTGACGCGCGTCGCGGAGGCGCTGGGCGCGCCGGTGTGGGGGGTGAACTCCTCCGAGGTGAACTTCGATGCCACCCATCGGCTGTTCGGCGGGCTGCTCGGGCACATGTTCGGCGCCGACAGTGCGCGGGTGGTGGGCGGCGCGGACGCGGTCCTGATCGTGGGCACCTATGTGTTCCCCGAGGTCTTCCCCGAGCTGGCAAGCCCCTTCGCGCAGGGCGCGGCGATCGTGCACATCGACGCCGACGCCTATGAGATCGCCAAGAACTTCCCGGTCGATCTGGGGCTCGCCGCCGATCCCGCGCTGGCCCTTGACGCCCTCGCCGAGCACCTCGCCGGGCTGCCGGGGCGGGCGGGGGGCGCACGCGAGCCGCAGGCCGCGCACGCGCCCACCGCCGCCGCCCCGGTCCAGGGGCGCGGGCGGGCCCGGCAGGCGGACGGGGCGGGGTCGTTGATGGAGTGTTTCGCCCGGGAGCTGGCCGCCCAGGCCCCGCCCGGCCTGGTGGTGTTCGACGAGGCGCTGACCGCCTGCGCCCCGCTGCTGCGCCATCTGCCGCCGCGGCGGGCGGGAGGCTACTTCCAGACCCGCGGCGGCTCGCTGGGGGTGGGCATCCCCGGCGCCCTGGGCGCCAAACTGGCCCGCCCCGAGCTGCCGGTGGTGGCCTTCACCGGCGACGGGGCGAGCATGTACACCATCCAGGCGCTGTGGAGCGCGGCCCGCTACCGCATCGGCGCCAAGTTCGTGATCTGCAACAACCGCCGCTACCAGCTGCTGGACGACAACATCGAGCGGTACTGGGCCGAGCTGGGCATCGCTCCGCGCGCCCACCCCGAGGCCTTCGACCTGTCCGGGCCGGACATCGACTTCACCGCCCTGGCCGGCGCCCTGGGCGTGCCGGGGCGGCGGGTGGACAAGCCCGGCCAGGTGCCCGGCGCCGTGCGCGCCCTGCTCGCCCACCGGGGTCCCTACCTGGTGGACCTCGACACCGCCTAGCCCCTCCTGCCCCCGCCCCCCTCTTTTTTGTGCCCCCGCCTCTGTGGGCGCAGGCCTTCCGGGGGGGGCGGGGGCGGGCAAGTCCTCGTGGAGCCAAGGAGCCTTTCCATGTCCCCCCTGCGGACCCCTCCCGCCGAGCACACCGCCACGGCGGCGATCGGCCAGCTGGTCACCGACTGGTACCGGGCGCTGGACCGGCACGATCCGCTGCCGGTGCTGAGCGCGCTGGTCACCGACGACGTGGTGCTGCATCTGCCCGAGGGCGCGGTGCACGGCCACAGCGGTCTGGCCCAGTGGTACGAGGCCGTCACCCACCGCTTCTTCGACGAGGAGCACACCCTGGCCTCGCTGGAGGTGCGCCTGGCGGCGGGCCCCTGCGCGGAGGTGGACCTCGTCGTGAACTGGCAGACCAAGGTGTGGCAGGCGCCCGCCGCGCGCAGCACCTGGCTGGGCTTCGATGCCCACCAGCGCTGGACGGTGGCCCATGACGGCGCCCGCTGGCGCATCCGCACCTACACCGTCACCGCGCTGGCCCCGATGCCCGGCTCGCCGCCGCTGTAGCCGCGCCCGGCCCTTGGGGCCGTTGCGGCCCCGCTCCGTGTCTTTGCCACGCCACCTATGACTTCGGGATCGTCCACATGGGAATCGTCAAGCCCCTGCCCACCGGCCGGCTCGCCGGCAAGCGCCTGGGCATCCTGCTGGAAAGCGGCTACGTCGAGGAGGAGATCGCCTACTACCAGCGCCGCTTCGCCGAGGACGGGGCCGAGGTGACGCTGCTGACCCGTCTGTGGGGGCTGTCGTCGATCACCTTCACCGGCCAGGGCCACCAGGCGCCGCTCACCGTCGAGGGCGACCTGGAGGCGGTCGACTTCCACGAACTGCTGCAGTACTCGGCGCTGATCGTGCCCTCCGGGCTGGTCGCGGAGCGGCTGCGCTACAGCGAGGACGTGGAGCAGATCTCGCCCGCCCTGGAGCTGCTGCGCCGCGCCTTTCGGGTGCCCAGTGTCCTCAAGGCGTTCTCCTGCCACGGCCTGCAGCTGCTCTCGGCCGCCCCCGAGCTGCTCCGTGACCGGCCGGTGACCTGCCACAACAACGTGGCCGGCGATGTGCGCAACATGGGCGCGGTCTACCTCAACCAGGACCTGGTCGTGGACCGCGACCTGATCACCTCGCGCACGGTCGAGCACTGCCATCTGCTGGCCCGCACCGTCATCGAGCGCCTGGACATCCCGGCGAGGGCGGCCGCATGAGCGCGCCCGCCGTGCTGCCGTTCTCCTTCTCCGACCTGAGCACCGGCTACGTCACCGGCCGGCTCGGCAGCCGCTTCACCCTCACCACCCCCGACGGCCGCGAGGTGCTGATCCATCTGAGCGCCGCCACCACCGGCCAGCGCCTGCGCAACCTCGGCGAGCCCTACCAGGACGTCACCGGGCAGCTGGCCGACCTGCTCACCCCGGGCACCTACGTGTTCGTCTACGGGCCCATCTACCCCGCGGGCAGCGGCCTGGTCTACCAGGCCGACCGGGTGGTCATCGCCGGCGGGGCGGGCGCGGTGCCGCCCTGGCAGGAGCGCGGCTGGTGGACGCGCCAGCTCACGGAGCTGGCCTGCTTCTACCGGCGCTCGCAGTTCGGCGCGGGCGCCGTCGACTTCGCCGAGTACCGCACCGAGATCCACGGCAGCGGCCACAAGACCACCCAGCACGTCCAGGAGACCGACACCCTCTCCCGCCTGGTCTACGGCATGGCCAGCGCCTACCTGCTCACCGGCAACGAGGACTTCCTGGACGTCGCCGAGCGCGGCTCGCGCTATCTGCACGAGCACCTGCGCTTCCATGACCCGGACGAGGGCATCGTGTACTGGTACCACGGCGTGGACGTGGCCGGGCCGGTGGAACGCAAGCTGTTCGCCTCGGAGTTCGGCGACGACTACCGCGCCATCCCCGCCTACGAGCAGATCTACGCGCTGGTCGGGCTGGCCCAGACCTACCGCGTCACCGGCGCCCCGCGCATCAAGCAGGACCTGGAGGCGACCGTCAAGCTCTTCGACACCGCCTTTTACGACCCGCGCCTGGGCGGCTACTTCTCCCACATCGACCCGGTCACCCTCAGCCCCCACCACGACAGCCTGGGCCCCAACCGCTCGCGCAAGAACTGGAACTCGGTGGGCGACCACGCCCCCGCCTACCTGATCAACCTGTACCTGGCCACCGGCGAGGAACGCTACCGGCGCATGCTGGAGCACACCTTCGACATGATCGTCACCCATCTGCCCGACCGCTCCCGCGACCGCAGCGTCTTCGTCAACGAGCGCTTCCACGCCGACTGGACGCCCGACCACGACTGGGGCTGGCAGCAGAACCGCGCGGTCGTCGGCCACAACCTGAAGATCGTGTGGAACCTGATGCGGATGCACGCCGTGCTGCCCAAACGCGAATACCGCCAGCTCGCCGAGCAGCTGGCCGCCCAGCTGCCGGCCGTGGGCCGCGACGGGCAGCGCGGGGGCTGGTACGACGTCCTGGAGCGCGAGGCCGAGGACGGCCGGCACGCCTTCGCCTGGCACGACCGCAAGACCTGGTGGCAGCAGGAGCAGGCCATCCTCGCCTACCTGGTCCTGGCCGGCGCCACCGGCCAGGACACCTACACGCGCCACGCGGACGAGGCGGCCGCCTTCTACAACGCCTTCTTCCTCGACCACGACGAGGGCGGCGTCCACTTCACCGTCCTGGCCAGCGGCATCCCCTACCTGCTGGGCAACGAACGCCTCAAGGGCAGCCACGCCATGGCGATGTACCACAAGGCCGAACTGTGCTACCTCGCCGAGGTCTACACCCGGCTGCTGGTGCGCGGCGAGCCGCTGGACCTGTGGTTCAAGCCGCACGCCGACGCCGACTTCCCCGACAACCTGCTGCGGGTGGCCCCCGACCTGCTGCCGCCCGGCCGCGTCGAACTCGAGCACGTCCTGATCGACGGCGCGCCCTACAGCGACTTCGACGCCGAGGAGCTGACCGTGCGCCTGCCCCGGCGCGCCCGGCGCATGACCGTCCAGGTCCGCCTGCGCCCCGCCCCCGCCCGCCCCTGACCCCCGCCCTCTTCTTTCCTGCTCTTCTTCCTGCTCTTCTTCCGCGTCCGCCGGGCGCCGCCGGGCGCGGTGCCCCCTCCTTGTCTGTGCACGGCTGCTGTTGATCCGTCCGTACCGCGATGAAAAGACTCCAAGGGATGACGTGATGAGTTTTGAGGCCTACTTCGGGTTCACCGGTGACACCGCCACGATCTACCTCAGCGGGGATCTGACCGACAAACGGGTGCCCGCCGTGCGCACCCTGATCGATCAGGCGCTGTCGCGTCCGGTGAACCGGCTGGTGCTGCGCATGCACGGGCTGACCTCGCTGTCCGCGGCCGGGGTGCGCTGCCTGTGCTGCACCCAGCAGCAGCTGCCCGCCGGCGCGCAGATCGTGGTGGACGGCGCCTGCGACCGCGTCCGCCGGGTGCTGCAGGCCAGCGGCTTCGCCCAGGCCGTCACCCTCATCGAGGGCTCGGTGAGCCTGCCCGACGAGCCCGCCGCCGCCTGACCCCGAACACCCCTTTGTCTGCCGTATGTCCCGCCTTTCTTGTACGTCCTGCGACACCCGCGCTACCCAAGGGAGATTCTCCGACATGAAGGCTGTTGTGATGGCCGGCGGCGAGGGCTCACGGCTGAGGCCGATGACCTCGGACCTGCCCAAGCCGCTGCTGCCGGTCGCCGACCGGCCGATCATGGAGCACGTGCTGCGCCTGCTCAAGCGCCACCGCCTGGACGACACGGTCGTCACCGTGCAGTTCCTGGCCTCCCTCATCCGCGAGCAGTTCGGCGACGGCAGCGCGCTGGGCATGCGCCTGAGCTACGCCACCGAGCCCTACGCGCTGGGCACCGCGGGCAGCGTGAAGAACGCCGCCGGCCTGCTGGGCGAGGAGCCGTTCGTGGTGATCTCCGGGGACGCGCTGACCGACATCGACCTCACCGACCTGATCGCCTTCCACCGCGCCAAGGGCGCCCTGGTGACGGTGTGCCTGACGCGGGTGCCCGAGCCGGTGGAGTTCGGCATCACCGTCCTGGACGCCGGCGGGCGCGTGGAGCGCTTCCTGGAGAAGCCCACCTGGGGCCAGGTGTTCTCCGACACCGTCAACACCGGCATCTACGTCATGGAGCCCGAAGTCCTCGACTACGTCGCCGCGGGCGAGAGCGTGGACTGGTCCAGCGACGTCTTCCCCCGCCTGCTGGAGGAGGGCCGGGCCGTCTACGGCTACGTCGCCGAGGGCTACTGGGAGGACGTGGGCACCCACGCCAGCTATCTGCGCGCCCAGGCCGACGTCCTGGGCGGGCGGGTGGGCGTGGAGCGCGCCGGGGTGGAGCTCTCCCCCACCGTGCGGGTCGACAAAACCGCCCGCATCCACCCCACCGCCCAGCTGACGGGGCCGGTGTATGTGGGAGCGCACGCCCAGATCGGGGCGGGCGCCCGCATCGGCGAGCACACCGTGGTGGGCGCGCACGCGGTCGTCGACCAGGGCGCCCAGCTGCGCCGCGTGGTGGTGCACCCGCACGCCTATCTGGGCCCCGGCGCGGTGCTGCGCGGCTGCGTGATCGGCCGCAACAGCAGCCTGCGCCGCGATGTGCGCATCGAGGAGGGCAGCGTGCTGGGCGCGGGCTGCGTGGTGGAGGAGGACGCCCACGTCGCCGCCGACGTCCTGGTCTACCCGGGCAAGACCATCGAGGCGGGCACCACCGTCAACGACAGCCTGGTCTGGGAGTCGCGCGCCACCAAGTCGCTGTTCGGGCCGCGCGGGGTGCGCGGCGCCCTCAACAGCCAGGTCACCCCCGACCTCGCGGTGCGCCTGGCCAGCGCGTTCGCCACCACCCTGCCGCGCGGCGGCCAGGTCACCGTGGCCCGCGACCACGGCGTGGCCGCCCAGGTCCTGCTGCCCGCCATGATCTCCGCGCTGCGCGCGGCCGGCCTGGGCGTACGCGATCTGGGGCACGTGCCGCTGCCGCTGGCCCGCCGGCACACCGCCGAGGACAGCCACGGCGCCATCGTGGTCACCACCACCCCCGGCAGCGAGGAGAGCGTCGACATCCTCTTCCTGGACGCGCACGGCATCGACCTCTCCCCCACCGCCCAGCGCGGCCTGGAACGGGTCTTCTCCCGGCGCGAGTACCGGCGCGTGCTCTCCGGCGAGATGGGCCGCCTGCAGGCCGCGCCCACCAGCATCGAGGAGTACGCCGACGAACTCACCGCGCGCCTGGGCACCCTGGAGGGCCCCGGCCGGCGCCTGAAGGTCGTGGTGGACGCCGCCTGCGGCAGCACCGCCCTGACCCTGCCCGCCGTCCTGGGCCGGCTCAGCATCGAGGCGCTGACCGTCAACAACGCCCTGGTGCCCGCCTCCTCCACCGAGACCCCGGCCGAACGCCGCGCCGCCCTGCACACCCTGGGCCACTTCGTGGCCACCTCCGGCGCCGACTTCGGCGTGCGCTTCGACCCCACCGGCGAACGCCTGTCCCTGGTCGACGAACAGGGCCACATCATCGCCGACGACCGCGTCCTGCTGCTCCTGGTCCGCCTGCTGACAGCCGAGGCCGGCGGCGGGCGCACCGCGGTACCGGTCACCGTCAGCCGCGCGGTGGAGCAGACCGCCCTGGCCCACGGCGGGCAGGTGCGCTGGGTGGCCACCGCGCCGGGCGACTTGAACCGCGCCGCCGCCGGCGGCGGCTTCATCCTGGCCGCCGACGGCGACGGCGCCTTCGTCCTGCCCCAGTTCAGCATCTACGCCGACGGCGTCGCGGCCTTCGTCAAGATCGCCGCCCTGCTCTCGGCGGACCACACCACGCTCAGCGAGCTCATCGCCCCGCTGCCCGCCGTGCACGTGCGCCAGCGCGACCTGCCCACCGCCTGGCGCATCAAGGGCCAGGTCATGCGCACCGTCGTCGAGGCCGCCAGCGGACGGCAGATCGACACCACCGACGGGGTGCGCGTGCTGGAGGACGACGGCCGCTGGGCCCTGGTCCTGCCCGATGCGGCCGCCCCCATCACCCGCCTGTGGGCCGAGGGCCCCGACCCCGCGGCCGCCGACGCCCTGCTCGACGAATGGAGCGCGGCCGTACGCGGCTCCGCCGCCGCCTGACCCCCGCACCCCCGCGCAGCCGCCCGCCCCCGCCCCCGCACACCGGGTGCGGGGGCGGGGGCGCGGACAGCCCCGAAGGGGGTCAGGTGCCGTGCAGGCGGGTGCGGGTGCCCGGCAGCGGCTTGGGCACCGCAGCGGGCAGCGCCACCCCGGGCGGGGCCGGGGTCGTCATGTCCCACAGCCCCTGCCCCGCCCCCGCGCCCGGCCCGGCCGGCACCGCCGGCACGGACGGCACGGACGGCACGGACGGCGCCGCGGCGGCGGCGATGGCCTCCTCCACGGCCCGGGTCAGCTCATCGGCCGTGGGCACCCCGTCGATGCGCCGCTGCCCGGCCACGATCACCGGCACCATCGTCACCTGCGCCGGGCCCCGGGCATGGGCCAGGCTCTGCTGATGGGCGCGGGCATAGCGCGCCGACATGATGGCCGCGCGGAAACCCGCCCGGTCCAGGCCCGCCTCCACCGCAAGCCCGGCCAGGACCGTGGGATCGGAGATGTCCTGCCAGTGGTGGAAGTAGGCGCCGAAGACCAGGTCGGTGTAGCGGGCCCCGGCCCCGTGCTCACGCGCGTACTGATAGCCCAGCAGCGCCATCCGCGCCCGGCGCAGCGGGGTGCCCGGCGGCCCGGCCAGGTGCACGCCGCGCTCGGCGCCCAGTGGGCGCACCGAGTTCTCCCACACCCCGCGCGGGTACTCCCCCGCCTCCTCCACGCAGTTGGGGTTGACCTCGAAGGGATGGAAGGCGGGCGCGGCGTCCTGGCCGTGCAGGGCCTTGGCCAGCACATGCCGGGTGATCAGGCTGTAGGGGCAGATGAAGTCGAACCAGACGTCGACCGTGACAGTCATCGGGCCTCACTTGGACGCGGGAGCAGAACAGGAGTTGCCAACAGCCCCGGGAGCACCGGGAGTTCCAGGAGGACGGCAAGCCCCGGAAGTTCCGGGAGTGCCGGGAGTTCCAGGAGGACGGCAAGCCCCGGAAGTTCCGGGAGTGCCGGGAGTGCCGGGAGTGCCGGGAGTGCCGGGAGTGCCGGGGGTTCCGGGAGGGCGGGGGGTGCGGGGGGTGCGGCGGGGGGCGGCGTAGCGGCGCAGCAGGGGCTGCTCGACGGCCGTGTGCAGCACCCAGGCCGCCAGCAGGGTCAGGGCGCAGGCCAGCAGGAGCAGGCCCGCGGCCGCCCCGGTGCTGAACGTGCGGTGCTCGCCCAGCGCGCGGTGGCCGTGGAACTGGATCAGGCGGTGCAGCAGGTAGAAGGCGAAGGACAGCTCCCCCAGCCGTACCAGCAGGCGGCCGGCCAGCAGGGTGCGGGCCCCGCTCAGATCGGCGCGCGCGCCCGCGGCGACCAGCCAGGCCAGCGGGGCCGCGCCCAGGGCGGCGATGCCGTAGGCGACGGGCAGGGCCAGCGCCAGCAGGTAGGAGGCGGCCAGCGCCAGCACCGGCAGCGCCAGGCCGCCGCGGGCGCGGAAGCGGCCGGTGGCCACCAGGCGGGCCATCACCATGCCCAGGACGAATTCCGCCGCCCGCACCGGCGGGAAGGCCAGCAGGAACCAGTACTGCCCTTCGCTGATGGCCAGCCAGGACATGTCCGCACCCGGGGGCAGCAGCACGCCCGACAGCACCGGGAACGCGGCCACCAGGGCCGCCAGGGCCGCGGCCCACCACCACAGGCGCTCGGCGCGGATGCGGCGCACCCCCGCCCACAGGGCGGGAAAGGCCAGATAGAACAGGGCCTCCGCGCTCAAAGACCAGCTGACCGGGTTCGCACTGAGGATGACGTCGACATCCGGCTGCCAGGCCTGCACCAGCAGCAGGTTGCGCAGCAGCCCGGGCCGGGGCAGACCGGCGGCCGCCAGCAGCGCCACGGCGGCCGCCAGCGTCACCAGATGACTGGGGTAGATCTTGACCAGGCGGCGGCGCCAGAACGCCCGCCAGGTGTCCTTGGAGCGGGCGGAGAAGGCCAGCACGAAACCGCTCAGCACGAAGAAGAACGACACGCCCGTCCAGCCCGCCTGGCTGACCGCCCGGGCGAAGGCGTCGTTGACCTGCCGGTCGGCGAAGAGGTTCTCGTAGGAGGCGTGGAAGCAGAACACCAGCAGCGCCGCGGCGAAACGCATCCCGGTCAGCGACGGCAGCCGCCCCGCCCGGACCGGCTCCCCGCCCACACTCACGCTCACCCCCATGGCGTCACGGACACCCCAGGCACCCATGGCACGTCACCTCACAGCACAGACACAGACACAGACACAGACACAGCACGACAGGGCCCGCGGCACAGCCCGCAGCACACTCCGCAGCGGGGCCGGGGGCGGGGTGTCTCACGGCCGCGGGCCCGGCAGCGCACCGGCGGGGGCGGGGGTGCGCAGCAGGCGGGGCAGCAGGGCCAGCGCGGCCAGCGCCAGCAGGGCGGCGACCGCCAGGCCCGCACCGAAAGCACCGGACGCGCCGGACGCGGTGGACGCGGTGGGGCTGTCCGGGCCGGCCTGGGCGGTGAAGGCCAGGCCGGTGAGGGTGACGCCCAGGGCCATGCCGAGCTGGGCGGCGGTCTCCAGCACCCCCGAGGCCGCGCCCGCCAGCGGGGCGGGCACCTCGCGCAGCGCGGCGGCGAACAGCGGGCTGACCCCCAGGCCCTGCCCGAAGCCGATGACGGCCAGGCAGCCCAGGAGCACGGCGGTTTCGGGCCGGCCGGCCACCGCGGCGGCCAGCAGGGCCAGGGTGCCCGCGGCGTTGAGGGCGTAGCCGGCCGCCAGCAGCCGGGTGCCGATACGTTCCTGCAGCCGCGGGGCCAGCAGCGAGGCGAGGACGAACGCCAGCGCCAGCGGGGTGAAGCACAGCCCCGCGCGCAGCGCGCCGTAGCCCATGGTGCTCTGCAGGTGCCAGGTGAGCAGGAAGAACAGCCCGGCGTTGCCGGCGAAGAAGGCCACCGCGAGGGCGCTGCCCGCACGGAAGCGGCCGCGGGTGAACAGGCCCGGGTCGATCACCGCCTGCCCGCCGCGGCGGGCCAGGGCCCGCTCGTAGGCGGCCAGGAGGGCGGCGGCGGGCGGGAAGGCGGCCAGCATCGCCACGCTCCACGGCGGCCAGTGCGCGCCCTGTCCCAGGGTCAGCGGTACCAGCAGCAGGGCCAGGACGGCGCTCAGCAGCAGGGTGCCGCCCGCGTCCAGGCCCGCGCCCCGGCGGGCGGGGGCCGCGCGGCGGGGGGCGGGGGGCAGGGTCAGGGCGGCGCCCAGCAACAGCAGCAGCCCCAGGGGGACGTTGAGGAGGAAGACCGGGCGCCAGGACATCCCGAACAGGTCGGCCTGCACCAGCAGGCCGCCCAGGAGCTGGCCGGCCACCGAGGCGCCGCCGATGGCGGCGCCGAAGGCGGCGAAGGCGCGGGCCCGGCGGGCGCCGGCGAAGGCGGTCTGCAGCACCGACAGGACCTGGGGGTAGAACAGGGCCGCGCCCAGCGCCTGCACCGTGCGAAAGGCGATCAGTGCCGGGGCCGAGCCCGCCAGGCCGCAGGCCAGGGAGGCCGCGGTGAACACCGCAAGGCCCGTAAGGAACAGCCGCCGGAAGCCGTAGCGGTCGCCCAGGCGGCCGCCCGCGACCAGGAACAGGCCATAGGCCAGCAGATAGCCGGAGACCGTCAGCTGGGCCTGGGCGAAACTGGCGCCCAGATCCGTGCGCACGGCCGGCACCGCCACGTTGACGATGAACCCGTCCATGATCGCCATGAAGGTGCCGCCCAGGACCACCGCCAGCAGCCAGCCGCGGCGCCGCGCGCCCGCGCGTGCGGGCACGCGGCGGCCCACAGCGGCAGCGGGGGCGGGGGTGGGGGTGGGGGCAGAGACGTCTGTGTCCGCCACGGGGCAGCTCCTTGCAAAGACACCGGACAGCAGGGGGGTTCAACAGCAGGGGGTTCAGGGGGTGTCTCCCAGCCTCGGGCGCCCGGCGGCGGCGCGGCAACGCCGACTTGCGCAAGACGCAGCCGCCTACAGGCCGCGCCCGCGGCGGATGCCGTACAGGGCCAGCTCCCAGATGCGGGCCAGCTGTTCGGGGGCGCTCTTGTAGGTGTCGCAGCCCTGCGGTCCGCAGCTGCGCAGGTAGGACTCCACGCCGGCCACCAGGTGCTGCACCAGGGCCAGGACGGTGCGCGGGTCGCAGCCCGCGCGCAGCTGGCCCGCGGGCATGGCCTCCAGCAGTTCCTCGATGGCCGGCAGCCAGGCCCGCGGCCACGGGGCGGCGTCCTGGGCGCCCTCGCGTTCGCGGCTCAGGCGGGCCGCGGCGCGTACCGCGGGTTCCTCCTGGAGCAGGGCGGCCAGCTCCAGGGTGACGTCCACGACCGTCTCCAGGGCCGCCTCGCGGCCGTCCAGCAGCCGCTGGACGGCGTCGCGGGTGGTGGTGAGCCCGCGCAGCTGCACGGTGTCGGCCAGTTCGTCCTTGGTGGGGAAGTGGAAGGTCAACGCGCCCATGGAGATCCCCGCCGCCTTGCTGATCCGGCCAAGGGACGTGCCGTGAAAACCGGCGTGGTCAAAGGCCACGGCGGCTGCCTGCACCAGAGCCTCGCGGGTGCGTGCGGCGCGTTCCTGTTTCACTGTCGACTCCCTTGGGGACGTGGGACACCCCCGCGCACCACAGCGCGGCGCGGGGGGCGAAGGCGGTACACGAGCGGTCAAGTCCCGGCACACGGCCGGCAGCCACCGGCGGGCCGCCCGGCCCGGCCCGCGCACCGCCCCCGCCCCGCACACCGCGCACACCGCCCCGGCCGGAGGGGCCGCCCCGGCCGGGCGGGCGGGTGTCCGGGCCGGGCGCCGGGCGGGCGGGCACCGGGCCGGATGCCGGGCTGGCGGGCCGGGGGGTGCCGCTCGCCCGCCGGTGCGTGCGGCAGGCCGTCCCGTACGCTGCCCCCACCGGCGAAACCAGTGCAGACGGCAAGACCGGCGCAGCCAGCAGAACCGGCGGGACCCGTGAAGACAGCGGAGACGGCGGGACCGGCGCAGACGGTGAAGGCGCGGCGGGGCGGCGCCTGTTGACGCCCGCGGGCACCGGCCGCCCGCGGGCGCGGGCGCGGTGGGGCGGCGCGGACGGCAGGGGTGCGGACGGCGGGGGTGCGGGCCTGCGGGCGCGGCCCGCCGGTGCGCAGGCCACAGCCCCGGGACCGCGCCCTGCGTCCGCCGCAGCGGGCGGCGGGCCGCCGGGCACGCGGGCCCGGTGCGGCGGTGCGGGCGCCCTGCTTTGGGGGGCGGGTGCCGTGTGCGGCGCGCTGCGCGTCACCGGAGCCCTCCTTCCACCACGACCGACGTACCGGACTTTGAGCTTCCGACGCAGGAGGGGACACCACAACGCCAACGTGGGAAAGCCTCAGGCCTTTTTCTCTCCCCACTCCCCCTCTTTCCGCAGTTTTTCGCCCTTTCGTCCGACCAGACACCGAAAGCCCGGACTCTCCCGGCAATCCCCCAAAACACCACACCGCCCCCACGCCCGCGCCCCCACCGGAGCACGCACCGGACCCGGCCCGGCCCGGAAACGGAGTACGGAGTACGGCACAGCGCACGGCACACGGTGCGGCACGGCGCAGGGTGCGGGGCGGAGTGCGGCACGGGGTGCGGGGCGGGGCGTGCGAGGAGCGCGGGACGGGGCGGGAGGCGGCGGGAGGGGAGCGCCGGGGTCCGGGGGGCGTTCGCGCGGGCGTGAAGTCCCGTGCGGGGCACTGGAGTTCACCAAGTCGCACCGGTGCGCTCCCCTCTCTCGAAAACAAAGCGAACGTTCGCTACGCTTTTTGGGTCGGACACGTCACGGAGGGGAACGACCATGGCCGGACAGCAGCAGGTGGGGGTGGCGTCAGCGGCGGGGGGCGGTGATCCGCTGTCCGCGTTCGCCGCGGCGCTCTTCGGGCATCTGCCGCGCGCCGATCAGCGGCGCTGGGCGCAGGGGTATCTGCAGGGGCTGCTCTCGACGCCGGGCAAGAAGTCGGTGCGGCGCCTGGCGGCGGCGATCTCCGATTCGCCCACCGCCTCGCAGTCGCTGCAGCAGTTCATCAACGCCAGTCCCTGGGAGTGGGATCCGGCCCGCAAGGAGCTGATCCGCTATGTGGAGCAGCGGGCCGCCCCGCGGGCGTGGATCATCGCCACCGCGGTGCTGCCCAAGCGCGGGGGGCACTCCTGCGGGGTGCACCGCAGGTTCGTGCCCGAGGCCGGGCGCACCATCAACTGCCAGCTGGGGATCGGGGTGTTCCTGTCGCTGGGCGAGCTGCAGCTGCCGGTGGACTGGCGGCTGATGCTGCCCGAGCAGTGGAACGCCGATGAGCGGCTGCGCGAGCGGGCCCGTATCCCGGCCGTGGCCCGGCACCGGCCGCTGTGGGCGCACGCGGCGGACCTGGCGGGCTCGCTGGCCAGGCACACCCGGCACGCGCCCGCGCCGGTGGTGGCGGACATGAGTGACCACACCGATGTCGCGCAGCTCATCGAGCAGCTGCACCGCCAGGGCCGGGCGATGGTGGTGTCGGTGCCGCCGGGGATGGGGGTGTGCCCGGCGACCGCCCGCACCACCGCCTCGCACCTGGGCGCCCACAGCCCGCACGGCGCGCGGCAGTTCCTCTACCAGCACAGCACCCGCCATCCGCATGTGGTCACCGTCACCACGCCCGAGCACGGCCAGCGCCACATCCGGATCCTGTCCGGCCTGATCCGCCTGCCCGGCACCACCCACACCCTGCGGATCTTCACCCAGTGGCGGCCCAGCCTCCAGCGCCCGGCCCGGGTCTGGGTCTCCAACCTGCTGGACGCGCGCCTGGACGAGCTGATGTCCCTGGCCCAGCTGCACGCGCGCACCCGGGCGACCATGACCCATCTGGAGCAGGAGTGCGGGCTGCTGGACTTCGAGGGGCGCTCCTACCCCGGCTGGCACCATCACATGACCCTGGTCTCGGCCGCCTACGCCTACAGCCGGCTGTGCGCGCCGGCCGCCGACCAGCCCCTGCCCCGCACCGCCTGACCCACCCCCCGGCCGGTCCCCCGCCCCCGGGACCCGGCCCCCGGCGGGGCCCCCGGCCCACACCCGGCCCCGGGGCCCCGCCCCCTTCCCCCCGCCCCTGCCCCTGCCCCTGCCTGGTTGCGCCGCCCGGCGGCCGCAGCCGCCCTGAGCCCAGGGCGAGTTGCCACCCCCGCCGCCCCGCCGCCCCGGGGCCGGGGTCCGGGGGCCGGGGTCCGGGGCCTTCGTGCGCCGCCGCCGTCGCCACCGCCGCCGTCGCCACCACCGCCGCCGCCACCACCGCCGCCGCCGCCGTCGCCGTCGCCGCCGTCGCCGTCGCCGCCGTCGCCGTCGCCGTCGCCGTCGCTGTCCAGGCCTGGGGCCGCCCTCGCCCTCGCGGGTCCGGGGTCCAAGGCCGCCCCGCGCCCCCGCCGTCCGGAGACCGCAGCCGCCCCACACCTACCCCCGTCCGGGGACCGGGGCTGCTGCCCGCGCCCACCCGCCCGGGGCACAGGGCCCGTTGCGCGCCCTCACCCTCGCCCGCCTCCGGCCACCCGCTTTCGGCCTTCGGGGCCTGAGGCCGTGACCGCGCCTCCACCCGCCCCGGGCCCGGGGCGCCTTGACCACCCAAGGCCGGAAGGCGTTCCCCCACCGCCCGGGGGCCGGAAGGCCGGTCCTTCGCCGCCCGGGGCCGGAAGGCCGGTCCTTCGCCGTCCCGGCCCCCGGGCGGCCCGTCGCGCCTTCGCCCGCCTGGGGACTAAGGCTGCCCTGGGCCCGCACCCGTCCGGGGCCCGGGGGCCCGGGGGCCCGCGTGCGCCGTCGCTGTCGCCGTCGCTGTCCAGGCCGCCGTCACTGTCCAGGCCTGGGGCCGTCCCCGTCTTTGCCGGTCCGGGGCCCAAGGCCGCCCCGCGCCCTCACCATCGGCGAACCGGGGCCGTTCACGCCCCTCGTCCGGGGACTGCGGCCGTCCCGCACCCCTCACCCACCCGGGGGCCAGGGCCCGTTGCCCGCCCCCACCGCCCGGGGGCCCCGGGGGGCGTCCCCCGCCTTCGCCGGTCCGGGAGGGGCCCGGGCCCCCGCCCTCATCCTCACCCGTCCGGGAGCGGGCCGGGGGGTGCCCCTCGTCCTCGCCGGTCCGGGGACCAAGCCACACCCCTCCACCCGCCCTGATCCCAGGGCGGGTTGCCCGCCCTCACCGCCCGGGACCCGGGGGCGCCCGCGCCTTCACCCGCCCGAAGACCGCGCCGTCCGGGCCCAGCTCGGCGCCGGGCCCCGGCCCGGGCCTGCCATAAAGGGCACACCTCCGAGCCCGGCCCCGGCACCCCTGCCCCCTCCCGGCCGGGGCGGGTGCGCGGCGGAGCCCGGGCGCGGCGCGCGCCGGACCGCACGCCCTGCTTCACATACGCGGGCCAGGCCCCGGAGCGGCACACAGCAGACCCGGACCTGCCACGGTGCACCCCAGGCAACACCCGGCATCCGCCCCGGCCCAACTGCCGGTCACGGCCGGTCCGGCACGGGCACGGCCCGCTGTACCGCCCGGCCCGGCCGCGCACGGCCCGCTGCCGCGCACGGCCGGGCCGGGCGCGGGGCACGGGCGCGGCGCGGCCGGGCCGGGTACGGCGCGGGGCCGGGCTCCGCGCGCGCCAAGGCCGGGGCCCCGGCGGGGCGCGGCCCCGCCGGGGCCGGGGTGCGGCGGGGACTCAGGCGGCGGTCCAGCCGCCGTCGACGGCCATCGCGGCCCCGGTGACGAACGAGGCACGGGCGCTGCACAGCCACGCGGCGGCCTGGGCCACCTCCTCGGGACGGGCCATGCGCTTTTGCGCGGAGCGGGCCACGAAGGACTCCTCCAGCGCGGGCACCTGGGTCAGCACGTCGTCCATCAGCTCGGTACGGGTACTGCCCACCACCAGCGCGTTGACCCGGATGCCCTGGCGGCCGTACTCCTCGGCCGCGGCCCGGGTCAGACCGATCACCCCGTGCTTGGCCGCCACATACGGCGCCGCCGCCCCGGTGGCCACCACCCCCGCGACACTGGCGGTATTGACGATCGCACCCCCGCGCCCGCTCTCGAGCATCTGCGTGATCTGCGCCTTCAGGCAGTTCCAGGCCCCGCGCAGATTCACCTCCACGATCCGGGCGAACACCTCGTCGTCCGTCTCGTGCAGCCGGGTGCCCGCGGTCGCCCAGCCCGCGTTGTTGAACGCCGCGTCCAGACGGCCGAAGACATTGACCGCCTCCTTCACCGCCCGCGCCGCGTCCTCGGCGACGGTGACGTCCCCCGGCACCGCCAGCGCCCGCCCCCCGCCCGCCGTGATCTCCCCCACCAGCGCCCGTAACCGCTCCTGACGCCGCGCCATCAGCACCACCGCCGCACCCTCCGCCGCGAACAACCGCGCCGCGGCCGCACCGATCCCGCTCGAAGCCCCCGTAATCATGACCGTCGCCCCGCCCAGCAGATCCCGCCCCGCTCCCAGACCATCCCTCACCGGAAAACCCCTCCCCTATATGTGAAATCCGCTTCGACAACCGCTTCGCCACCCGCCGCGAAACCCACGGCGAAACCCGCGGCGAATCCCCGGCCCCCTGCCCCTACGAAACCCGCACCCGCCCCACACCTGCCGGACCCGCCGCACACACCCGCCCCGCCCGGCCCGGCCGCACACACCGGCAGCAGAAACCTTTCCCCGCCCCAGGCCCCCAGACCACCCCGCCAACCGGCCACCGCACCGGGCACACAGCACCGGCACACGCCCCCCGCACCCCACGAACAGCACGGGACCACAAGCAGGACCACGAACAGGACCACGAACAACGACCGGAACAGGAACAGGAACACGAACAGGAACAGGGCCCGGGGCCGGGGCCGGGGCCCGGGGCCGGGCGTACGGGCGGCAGGCCGCGTCCCGGGCGGGACGGACCGCCGCGCAGCGCACCCCCGGCACCCCCGGCACTCCTGGCACCCCCGGAGAACCGGCACCCCCGGCACTCCTGGCACCCCCGGAGAACCGGCACCCCCGGCACTCCCGGCACCCCCGGAGAACCGGTGCCCCCGGAGCACCGGTGCCGGGGACATCCCCGGGACGGAGCGCCGGCGAAAGGCACCGAGCACAGGGCACGCAGCGCCGGGCACGGGGGGGGCGGGCACGGAGGGGGCGGGCTGCGGCAGGCGCGCGGCAGGCCGCCCGCGCCGCGGCTAGCCGAAGAAACGGGCATGGCGCCGGGCCCAGTCGGCAAAACCCGCCGGAGCGCGGCCCGTGACCTGGCGCACCCCCGCGCTCACCCCCGCCTTCGCCCCGGCCCGCTGGCGCTCGGCGCTCTCCAGCAGGGCCCGCGCATAAGGCTCCGGATACCGGCCGCGCCACAGCCGCCAGGCCTCCTCCACCCCCATCTCCTCAAACCGCAGCGCCCGCCCCAGCACCCGCGCCAGCACCCGCGTCTGCTCCCGCGCGCACACCGGCCCCGGCCCCGTCAGCTCATAACAGCGCCCCCCGTGCCCGGGCGTGGTCAGCACCCGCGCCGCCACCGCCGCCACATCCCCCGGATCCACACACGCATTCACCGACGACCCGTACACCGCCCGCACCACCCCCCGCTCCCGCACCGACGGCGCCCAGGCCAGCGCCTTGGACATAAACGCCCGCGGACGCAGCACCGTCCACGCCAGACCGCACTCCCGCACCCGCTGCTCACACACCCGCTGCCAGCACGTAATCACATCCCCCGCCCCCGCATCCGTCACCGCCAGCGCCGACACCTTCACCACATGCCCCACCCCCGCCCGCACCGCCGCCTCCAGCACCCGCTCATCATGATCAGGACGCAACGGATCACTCGTGATCAGCAACAACGCCTCCATCCCCGCCAACGCCCGCTCCAACGAGGCCCGGTCACCGAAATCAGCACGCACCAAAACACCCCCCACCCCCGCCCGCACCGCCGCCCGCGGATCCCGCGTCAACGCCCGCACATAACACCCCGCCCCCACCAACTCCCCCACCACCAACCGCCCCACCGTCCCCGAAGCCCCCGCCACCACCACCCGCACACCACCCCCACCACCAGCAGAACCCCCGCCGCCAGCACCACCCCGGCCCACCACACCACCCCAGGCAGCCACCCGGCCAGCACCGCCCGCCCAGGCAGCCACCCGGCCAGCACCGCCCGCCCAGGCAGCCACGCGGCCAGCACCGCCCGCCCAGGCAGCCACGCGGCCAGCACCGCCCGCCCGGGCAGCCACGCGGGCGGCACTGCCCGTGCGGGCGGCCGTGGCCGTCCCCTCGTCCGCCGCGTCCTGGACCGTGTACGGCCCTGCCGGTAACGACACCCCGCCCCCCGCTTCCTCTTCGTCGGCTACCGGCCCCGGCCGGGATCCAGATCGATCGCGGCCGCGGCCTGCGCCCGCGCGATACCCGGCAGCAGCAACTGCCACATATGCACGATCCGCTGCGGCAACGCCGCCGTCGTCCCCGTCAGATGCGCATGCTGCTGCGTGCCCGTCATCGCCCCGACCACGAACTCCGCCACCACCTCCGGCTCCACCCCCGGCGCCAGCTCCCCCTGCTCCCGCGCCACCTCCAGCCAGCCCTGGAAAATCTTCTCCCACTCATAGAACGACGTATCGTCCTCGATCCCGTGACTGCGCTGCTCCACCGCCAGCCGCACCCCCGCCCGCAGCAACGGATTCACATTCAGCTGATGCGCCCACACCAGCGACAGATCCACCAGCCGCTGCAACCCCTGCGAATGCACCCGCGGCACCATCACCTCCGGCTGCGCACGGATCACCGCACGCGCCAGCGCCTCCTTGTTCTCGAAATGGAAATACACCGCCCCCAGCGTCACCCCCGCCCGCCGCATGATCTCCCGCATACTCGCCCCCCGGTACCCCAACTCATCAAAAGCCAGCGCCGCCGCCCGCAGAATGTCATCCCGGGTCTTCACAGCACGCTCCTGCTTGGGCTCCACCATCGAGCGTCCCCTGCCCTTCCTCGCCACAAAAACGAACGGCCGTTATTTTACGCCCCCGCCCCGCCCCCACACCAGGCCACCAACCCCACCCAAACCCACCCCCACACCCACACCCCCGCCCCGCCCACCGCCACCGCCACCGCCACCGCCACCGGGCAGGTCCAACCACCCGGCCCCGTCCCGGCCAGGCGGAAGACACCGGCACAGCCGCGGCAAGAGCAGAACACCGGACACAGCGACACCGCACAGCCAAACCCCAAAACAGCACAGGGAAGGCAACCAGCCGGACACCGCAGGCCAAGACCACAGACAGGAACCGAAGAGACCGCACGACGGCCCACCAGAACGCAGCCCACGGAACCCAAGACACCAGCCAGGAGACCCAGGACGCCACAGAGGGCCGGGACGCCAGCCAGCGGCGCCGACCAGGAGGGACGCCCACCACCCCACCACGAAGCCACACCACCCCATGACACACACCAACACCACAACCAGCCGCACAGGGCCCACGCGGCCACACCCCCTCAGCCCACCTGCAGCCGGTCGCAGGAGCACCCCGGACAAGCCCACCACGCCCCCCACACCCGGAGACACGGCACGGCGCGAACCCGAGTACCGGGAGCAGCACAGGGGGGTATGTGTACGGCACCCAGACACCGGGCCAGGCCGGGCCAGGACACGACACTTCACGGCCAGAGCCGGCCGGGGGACGGGCCCCGACCGCCCCGGAGGCAACGCAGCACGCGCTGCCGTACCACAGAGTGGCAGCAGGCACGGGCCACGCGGCGGGCGGCACGAAACACCCCTGACACTGCTATATAAATTCGCCGCACCTTCCCTACAGGACACAGGAGTCACGCGTCCGCGGTCCAAGGAAAGACGCCCATCACCCGATGGGAAGTACAGGTCCAAGGCCTTCCTCGTGTATCACCGAGTCGATGAGCAGGACCACCTCCTTGATCACCCTCCCGGCGAGGCCGACGCTCTCGAAGGGCGGGGGGGGCGGGATCGGCCGGTGAGCGAATCACTCCCGCGGCCCCGTCATCGCTGACACCCCCGGCTGCCAACCGCCGCACAGCCCACTTCACCTGCAAGGCCGGAGCAACCTCAAGCCGAGACGCCCTCCACCGGGCCACGAGACGGGAAACGCCCGGTCGGCTCCTGCTCAAGGTCGGCCTCCGGCTATCGCCCCCCGTTCACCCGGGAAAGCGTCCCGACGAACGCAGGGCCCAGCGTCGCTCGGCGTAGGCCAGGTCGTCGCGCCACAGTCGGCCCGCTGTGTGTCGGATCAGCGGGCGCAGCAGCGGGGAGGCCCGGCGGGCCGCGGTGAAGCCGGGCCGGTCGGACGTGGCTATGACGGCCTCCACCACGGCGGTGCGCGGCCTGCCCGAGCGGTCGGGTGTCAGGGGCGTGGCGTGGGTCTCCACGACGGAGCCCCTGCCCTCCCCCTCGGTGATGCGCATGACGACGGTGCGCGGCCCTGGGGCGGTGAACACCGCGCGGACGGGGACGACGAGCCGTCCGGCGACCTTGAAGGAGACGTCGACCGTGAAGGCGTCCTCCTCGTCATGCGGACCCGGGGTGCCCACGACGGTGAGGTCGACGAAGGAGTACGGGTGGAACCAGGCCCCGTGCCAGGGGTCGAGGCGGTTGGCGACCACGTCGTCGGGCTCACAGACGCCGACCCCCGTGTACACGGCTGTCAGCGCGGCGGTAGCGACGGGGCGGCCCGGTAGCGGTGGTCGAGCGGTCGGCTCCTCGCCTCCGGCGGCGTCGAGGCGCACCCAGACCAGCACCCCGTCGTCGTGGGCGAGCCACGGTTCCCAGCCGGCGAACGGCTCGCCGCCCAGGGCGAGTCCGTGCCAGTGACACACCAAGGTGCCGCAGCGCACCGGGCTGTCGCGCAGGGGCGCCCCCAGATGCGGGCAGGCGCCGGGCCCGGCGACGAGACGGCCTTCCGCGTTCCGCCACAGCACCACTTCGTGGCCTGCGACGGTACGGGCCAGGGGCCGGTCGGCGCGCAGGTCGCGGGAGGCGCCGACCGCGTACCAGTTGCCGCTGGGACGGGCCCGGGCCCGCTTGAGCGCGTCGGCGATCAGCGCAGGCCGGGCCTCGTGCCAGGTGGGGCGCTGGCGCTCCCAGGGGGCGGGGGCGCGGCGCAGGCGCAGGGGCAGGCGTCCGCGCCGGGGCGGCTGGGCGGGTGTCACGCGGGCTCCTTCGGGCGGGAAGGCGTGGGGCGGTCCCCGGCGGGGGTGGACGCGGGCCCGCGGCGGGCGGCGAGGCGGGCCGCGGCGACCCGCAGCAGGCTGTCGGCCGCGACGAGCACGCGACGTCGGCGGGGCACCACCGCTCGGCGGTGCAGCACCGTCCAGCCGTCGGCGGCGACGGCGTCGAGGATGCCGCCGTACAGCACGAGCGCCGTACGGATGCAGGGCCGTGCGACGGGATCGAGCAGCGGCACGCCTGGCGCCGCGCGGCGGTAGGCGGCACGGGTGAGGGCCTCGAACTCGCGCAGGGCAGCGGTGACGCGGTGGTCGCTACGGCCGCCGTACCGGCAATGGCGCAGCAGTTCCCGGTCGGCGCCGTGCGCGGCGATCAGGTCGAGCGGGAGGTAGACGCGGCCTCGGTCGAGGTCCTCCCCCACGTCCCGCAGGAAGTTGGTGAGCTGGAAGGCGACTCCCAGTTCGGCCGCGTAGGGTGCCGCTTCCTCGCGCGGGACCACGGCACCGAGGACCGGCAGCATCTGCAGGCCGATCACCGCGGCGGAGCCGTGCATGTAGGCGCGCAGGTCGTCGTAGCAGGCGTACTCGGTGACGGTCAGGTCGCTGCGCATGGCGGTGAGGAAGTCGGTGAAGTGGCGGTGGTCGATGGCGTAGCGGCGGCTGGTGTCGGCGAGGGCGGCGACCACCGGCGCGCTGCCCCGTCCGTCCGCGAGGCCGTGACGGAGGTCGTCGCTCAGCCGGTCGAGGGCGGCGGTCCGCCGGGCCGTGTCGCCCCCGGCGCCGGGGGCGCGGCCGCCGTGGGGTGCGTCGACGATGTCGTCGGCCCAGCGTGCGAAACCGTACAGGGCGTGGACGGCGGGGCGGCGTTCGGGGGGCAGCAGACGGGTGGCGAGGAAATAGGTGCGGCCGTGGCGGGCGTTCAGCTCGCGGCAGTGGGTGTAGGCGGCGCGCAGGCGGCGGTCGGTGATGCGGGCGGCGTCCAGTTCGCGGGCGGTCACGGGCGTGCTCCCCTGGTGCGGCGGCCGGCAGCGGCGCGGCCGCCGGTGAGGCGGGCGGCGGCGAGCTTTCCGGACAGCAGCACGGGCGGCACCCCGACGCCCGGTGTCGTGCCGCAGCCCGCGAGTACGGCGTTGGTGGTGCCGCGCACCAGGTTGCGGGGGCGGAACGGGCCTGTCTGGGAGAAGGTGTGCGCGGCGGAGAAGGGCGTGCCCGCGGCGTGGCCCTGGCCGGTCCAGTCGGCGGGGGTCACGAGGCACTCCTGCTCGATGGAGGCCGCGATGCCGGTGAGGCCGCGGCGGTCGAGTTCGCGCAGCAGGCTGTCGCGGTAGCGCGGTGCCAGGCCGGTCCAGTCGGCTGCGCCGGGCCCGATCGCGGTGTTGGGGCAGGGCGCGAGGATGTAGTGGAGGTGACGGCCCGGCGGCGCGAGGGCGGGGTCCGTCGCGGTGGGGCGGGTGATCAGCAAGGAGGGGTCGCTCATCAGCTCGCCGGTGCGGGTGAGTTCGTGGAAGGTGCGCCGCCAGGCGTGACCGAACGACAGGGTGTGGTGGGCCAGTTCGGGCCAGGTCCGGTCGCAGCCGGCGTGCAGGACCACCGCCGACGGCGCGTGCCGCAGGCGGGCCGGGCGGCGCGGGGTACGTCCCAACAGGTGGTAGGCGAGCGGCAGGTCGGGAGTGAGGACGACGGCGTCGCAGGCGATGCGCTGGTCGTCGGTGACCACCGCGGTGACGCGCTCGCCCGTGCGCTCCAGACGGGTGACCCGCTGCCCGTAGTGGAACCGCGCCCCGGCCCCGGCCGCGGCGTCGGCCATCGCGCGGGGCAGGGCGTGCATGCCGCCGCGCGGGAAGTACACCCCGGCGATGGTGTCCATGTAGGCGATCACCGCGTAGGCGGCCAGGGCCCGCTCGGGTACAACGCCCGCGTACAGGGCCTGGAAGGAGAAGACGCGGCGCAGTCGTTC
This sequence comes from Streptomyces sp. YIM 121038, assembly GCF_006088715.1. Taxonomy (NCBI): domain Bacteria; kingdom Bacillati; phylum Actinomycetota; class Actinomycetes; order Kitasatosporales; family Streptomycetaceae; genus Streptomyces; species Streptomyces sp. YIM 121038. Next base: position 9,998,825 of record NZ_CP030771.1, on the reverse strand, counting down.
GTCGCGCAGGTGGCGGGCGATGCGCGCCTGCCAGCGGCCGAAGCCGCCGAGGGCCGCGAGCCGGAGCAGGTCGGGGGTGAGCAGCTGGAGCGGCGAGTCGAAGTCGGCGTCGAGGAAGCGGCCGCGCTGGGCCCGGTAGAGCTGCCGCAGCCAGCGGCGCAGTCGGCGGTAGCCCGCCGCGTCGGCGGGCCCGGCGAACCGCTCGATCTCCGCCTCCATCGCGCTGGCATCGGTGTGCACGTCCAGAGCGCTGCCGTCGGCGAAGCGGGCCCGGTAGGCGGGGTGCAGCGGGATCAGGTCGACGCGGTCGCGCAGCGACGTGCCGACCGCGGCGAACGCCTCGTCGGCGATGTCCGGCATGGTGAGCACGGTGGGTCCGGTGTCGATCAGGTAGCCGCCGAGCGCTCGGCGTCCGGCCCGGCCGCCGGGCCGCGGGTCGCGTTCCACGACGGTGACCCGGCGGCCCGCGCCCAGCAGGTGCAGGGTGGCGGACAGCCCGGCGAGGCCCGCGCCGACCACCACCACGTGATCGGTCGGCCCGTTGACGCTCCTGGTCACCGCTGTGCCTGCGTTCCCGAGGCGGTCAGGGCCGCGGCGAGTGGCAGGCCGCCGTCCTCGGACACCTGGCCGGGCGTGCCGGTGACCTCGGCGAGCACGGCACGCAGCCGGGCCGCCGCGCGCGGCTCCAGGGCGGCTTCGCCCAGGTGGCGCAGGCACTGCCCGGAGAGCCGGGTGACCTTCGCCGTCACCAGGTCGCGCGCGCCGGTGGAGACGAGGACATCCCGTACCACGGCGAGCTCGCTGCCGGGGAGGTCCGCGCGGCCCACCGCGCGCTCCAGCACGCCGAGCGCGGAGCGGTCGTCGGCGCTCGTGGCGAGCGCCCGGGCCGCGGCCAGCAGATAGGTGGGCTTGCCCTCGCGCACGTCCCCGCCGGAGGGCTTGCCGGTGACCTCGGGGTCGGCGAAGAGGTCGTCCAGGTCGTCCCGCAGTTGGAAGGCCAGCCCCGCGCAGCGTCCGGCGCGGCACAGCGCGAGCGTGGTGGCGCCGTCGGCTCCGGCGAGCACGGCGCCCAGCTCCAGCGGCCGCTCGACCGTGTACAGGGCGCTCTTGAGGCAGGCGGACCGGACCGCCCGGTCGAGGGTGTTGGCGGAGGTGGCCTGGCCCTGCACATCGAGGTACTGCCCGGCCACCATTTCCGTGCGCAGGGTGCGCCACACCTCGTTGAGCCTGCGTCCGGTCGCGGACGGAAGGCCGGGATCGAGCACCAGGTCGGCCAGCACGTCGTCGGCCCAGGCCAGCGCGAGGTCCCCGGCGAGCACGGCGGCTGATCCGCCGAGCCTGCTCGCGGCGGACCGAGGCGCGCTGCCGGCGTACTGACGGGTCACGTCGGCGTGCAGGGCGAGATCGCCCCTGCGGGTGGATGCCTGGTCCATCAGATCGTCGTGGACCAGGGCGCAGGTCTGGATCAGTTCGAGCGCGGCCGCCGTCCGCAGCGCCGCGCGCGTCCGGGCGGCGTCCACTCCGCCACCGCAAGCGCGCAGGGACCACCACACGAGGCGGGCGCGGATGCGGCGACCGCCGCTCCGGGTGAAGCGGGCGACCCGCTCGGCGATGTCGTGGGCGAACACCGTGTCCAGCCCGCGGCAGCGGGCCAGGCGGTCGGCGAGCAGCCGCTCCAGTTCCCGGCCGACGGCACCCGGCACGTCGTCGTCGACCGCGCGCACGTCGCTTGTCCGGTCGGCCTCGGGCGTGCGGCCCGCACGGTCATCCGCCCCGGGGTGGGCCCGGGCCGCGTCTCCCGTGCCTTGAGGGCTGTGCGGCGGGTCCGCCGTGAGCCGGCCGGTCGCCTGGGTAGAGCACATCGCGGGTCCTCTCGCCGGTCGGGGCGGGCGGACCTGATGTCCCGCGCCCCACACGTCTCGCGTACGTCGTGCGGTTCCTTCCTCGCGACACATTCCGCGCGGAAGGGCTGCGCGGATGCGCGGTTCGGTGGACATCTCGCCGCGGCGTGTGCCCCTGGCCACGACACCCTCTCGGCTGCATCCGCGGGGAGCGCCGGACGAGAAGACTGATCGGAACGCCCGGTCGGGGAAGGAAGCAGACGTGGATGTGGACGTGGACGCCGACGTCGCCGTCGTGGGCGCCGGAGCGGCCGGCCTGTCGCTCGCGCTGCGGCTGGCTCGACCACCGCTGGGCGCGCGCCGGGTGACGGCGGTGCTCCTGGCCGCGCCGCCGGGCCCGTTCCGCACCGCGCGGCGCACCTGGTGCTACTGGGAGTCGGGGCCGGGGCCGTACGACGAGGCGGTGACGGCGTCCTGGCAGCGGCTGCGTGTGCGCTCGGCGGGCGGCCGGATGGTGGACGCCGCCATCGCGCCGCTGCGCTACAAGATGCTGGACTCCGAGGCCTTCGAGGCGCTGGCCGGGCGGGTGCTGTCCGACAGCTCTTGCGTGACGCGTGCGGAGGCCCTCGTGGAGCGGGTCGAGTCCGTGGCGGGCGGCGCCGTGGCGCACGCCCGCCGGGCCGACGGCACCCGGGTGCGGGTGCGGGCCCGCTGGGTCTTCGACTCGCGGCCGCCCGCACGCCTGCCGCCCGCGCGCACGACACTGCTGCAGCACTTCCGCGGCTGGTTCGTGCGCACCCGCGCGCCACGGTTCGACCCCGCCGCGGTGGAGCTGATGGACTTCCGCACTGCGCAGCCCCCGCACGGCCTGTCGTTCGGGTACGTCCTGCCGACCGGCCCGTGCGAGGCGCTGGTGGAGTACACGGAGTTCTCCCGCGGCCCGCTCGGCCGTGACGACTACGACCGCGCGCTGCGGCACTACCTCACCGAGGTGCTCGGTGTCGGCGCGTACGAGATCACCGCGACCGAGCAGGGCGTGATCCCGATGACGGACGGGGACTTCCCCCGGCGCGCCTCCGCACGCGTGTTCCGCGTCGGAGCGGCGGCGGGAGCGACCAGGCCCGCGACCGGGTACACCTTCAGCGCCGTGCAACGCCAGGCCCTCGCCGTGGCCGCCGCGCTGCACGCCGGACGCCATCCCCTGCCGCCGCGGGCCCACTCCGCCCGCTCCCGGCTCATGGACTCCGTGCTCCTGCACGCGCTCGACCACGGCCGCGTGGACGGCCCGGCCTTCTTCACCCGCCTGTTCTCACGCGTGCCCGCGCCCCGCCTGCTGCGCTTCCTGGACGGACGCACCAGCCTGCCGGAGGACCTGTCCATCGGCCTGCACGTGCCCGTCACCGCGATGCTCGGTTCCGCGCTCGCCCTGCCCTTCACGCCGCGCCGCGGTCACCCCGCGAGCTGATGACCTCGTACCCGAGAACTCGACGATCCGTTACGGAGATGGCATGACCGTGCTGCGCGACGCCGACCTTGCAGCCGCGTTCGACCACGCCTCCCTCAGCTACGACACGCTGGTGGCGGCCAACCCCGGCTACCACTGCCAACTGCGCCGCTCCGTGCGGCGGCTCGGGCTGCCACGGGCCGGCGCGGGACTGAGAGTGCTGGACCTCGGCTGCGGCACGGGCGCCTCGACGGCGACCCTGGCCGCGGTGCTTCCCGGCGCGGACCTCACCGCCGTCGACGCCTCGGCCGGCATGCTGCGGCGCGCCACCCGTCGGCGGTTCCACCGTCCCGTGCGGTTCGTGCACGCGCCGGTGGAGCGCCTGGCGGAGGCCGGTGTGCGCGGCCCCTTCGACGCGGTCTTCGCCGCCTACCTGCTGCGCAACACGGCCGACCCGGACGCCGTTCTCGCCTCCGCCCTCGGCCTGCTCGCCCCGCACGGCCGCCTGGCGGTGCACGAGTACGCGCTGAGCGGGAGAGCGGTCCACCGGGCGGTGTGGACCGCGGTGTGCGGCACGGTCATCCTGCCGGTCGCCACGCTGCTCGGCGACGGGCCGCTCTACCGCCACCTGTGGCGCAGCGTCGTCACCTTCGACGCGGCCGGACAACTCGCGGAACGCGTACGGCGAGCCGGGTTCGAGCACGTGCGCGTGCTGCCCCTGCCGGGCTGGCACACGGGCATCACCCACACCCTCGTCGCCCGCTGCCCGGCGGCCGGCACCGAAGAGGCGGCCCGATGACCAGAGGCCCGCACCACCGGTCGGCCCGTCCGGGCCGGGACCGGCAGGCGCGGCTGCTGCCCGCCCCGCCCGGCGCCGCGCGCGCCGACCGGGACGGAGCTCCGCGCGCTGCGGTCGTCGGCGGCGGCATCGCCGGTCTCACCGCGGCCACCGCCCTTGCCGAACGCGGGGTGCGCGTCACGCTGTACGAACGCGAGCCGCAGCTCGGCGGCCGGGTCGCCGGATGGCCCACGCGCCTGACCGACGGCACGACCGCGACGATGAGCCGCGGCTTCCACGCCTTCTTCCGGCAGTACTACAACCTGCGCGCCCTGCTGCGCCGCACCGACCCCCTCCTGTCCGGCCTCGTCGGTCTGCCCGACTACCCCTTGCACCACGGCAGCGGCAGGCAGGACGGCTTCCGGCACGTGCCGCGCACGCCGCCGCTGAGCGCGCTCGGATTCGTGGCCCTGAGCGAGTCATTCACTCCGCGTGACCTGACGCGGATGCGACCGCGGGCGGCCCTGCCCCTGCTCGACGTGCGTGTCCCCGAGGTGTACGAACGGCTCGACCTCGTCAGCGCCCACGACTTCCTGGAAGCGATCAACTTCCCGGCCGCGGCCCGGCATCTGGCCTTCGAGGTGTTCTCCCGCAGCTTCTTCGCCGACCCCCGCGAGCTGTCGGCCGCGGAGATGGCGCTGATGTTCCACGTGTACTTCCTGGGCTCGTCCGAGGGACTGCTGTTCGACGTGCCCGGGGAACCCTTCCCACAGGCCCTGTGGGACCCGGTTGCCGGGCGCCTCGGACGGCTCCGCGCACGCGTGCGCACCGGCACCGCGGTGCACGGGGTGTCGGCCCTTGCCGCGGGCGGCTTCACGGTGAGCGCCGCGAGCGGCGAGGAGCCGTACGACGCTGTGGTGCTCGCCCTGGACCCGGCGGGCCTGCGCTCAGTGGTGTCCCGTTCCGAGAGCCTTGGGGACGACCGGTGGCGCGAGCGGGTGGCCCGACTGCGCACCGCGCCGCCCTTCCTGGTGTCGCGCCTGTGGCTCGACGGCCCTGTGCGCGCCGACCGGCCCGGCTTCCTCGGCACCAGCGGATTCGGGGCGCTCGACAACGTCAGCGTGCTCGACCGCTGGGAGGGCGAGGCCGCGCGCTGGGCAGCCCGCACCGGCGGCTCTGTCGTGGAGCTGCACGCCTACGCGCTGCCCGAACACGCCGACCGGGCCACGACGCAGAAGGAGCTCCAGAGCGAACTGCACCGCCTCTACCCGGAGACGAGCCGGTCCCGGGTGATCGACGCGCGGCACGAGTGGCGGGCCGACTGTCCACTGTTCCCCCTCGGCGGCTACGCCGAGCGGCCGACGGTGGGCACGCCCACGCCCGGCCTGGTCGTCGCGGGCGACGTGGTTCGCACCGGTCTGCCCGTCGCCTTGATGGAGCGGGCGGCCACCAGCGGCTTCCTCGCCGCCAACGCGCTGCTGCGGCGCTGGGGGCTACGCGGGCACGCCCTGTGGACGGTGCCCGATCGCGGCCGCTCCGCCGTCCTGCGGTGGGCGGCTCGGCGGGCGGGGCGGTGAGCACGCGGGCCTGCGGTGGGCGGCTCACCGGTCCGCTTGCCCCCGGGGCCGAGCGGGCCGCTGCCTCGGACGTCCGTGGCGGTCTCCAGGCCCGCAGGGCGCGCAGGGGCCCGTGCTCCTCTCCGTGCAGCATGCCGGCGTCCACCCGGTTGAGGTAGGCGACACCCACGGCCAGGCCCACTGGAAGCGGCGCAGGTCGGCGAGAAGTTGGCCGGGCAGGTGCCCCCCTTCGAGAAGGTCGCCGTACAGGGCGGGCGCGGACGCGTCCGCGAGCACGGCCCGGTGGGCGGCCACTCGCTGTCCGGCGGCGGTGCGCACCTCGACGGCCCGCCCGTCGCGCTCGGTGACGCGTTCCACCCGCTGGCCGCAGTCCGTGGTCCTCCGGACGCAGCCGGGCCAGGGCCGGGGATGCCGCGGCCAGCGGGTAGAAGGAGCTGGTCGTTGACGGAGTCGGGGGCGACGCCACGGTCGTGGCGCACCGCGCCTCGCGGGTCGGGCCCTGCCTCCAGCACCCACACGCTCCGAGGCGCCGCGGGCACGGGCGCTGCGCCCTCCGTCTTCGCACAGCCGGGCGAGGCGGCCGAGCATCGCTCGGTGGCGCAGCTGGATCAGGGCCTCGAACCCGGCGTTGTGCAGCCGTCCTCCCGCGCCCCGCAGCGGATGCTCGTCCAGGGTCACCAGGCAGTGTTCGCCCCAGGCACGCAGGTCGACGGCGATGCGGGCCGTTCCCAGCGGCCCGGCGTGCGCCTCCAGCTCCAACGTGGAGCCCTGTCGGCACCGGCGTACCACGGTTTCGTTGGCCAGCCGCAGGGGTCCCAGCCTGATCTCGTAGGCGATGGCCGCGTCAGCGGTACCAGCAGCCCTGCGCCTCCGACCCAGCGACGCGGCGCACGACGCCACCAGCGTCCGCCCCCACGACCTGCCGCTGGCCCCGGACGAGGGGCCGGGCGCACCTGCCGACCAGCGGACGGGAGCCCCTCTGCGCCTGTTGCGATCCACGGCCTGGCGCGGGCATGACGCCGGCGCGCGGGGAGACCCGGGGCGTGCGGCTCCCCCGCCGCGGCCACTGACCGGAGGTAGTGATGCGAGCACTGACCTGGCACGGCAAGCGCGACGTCCGCGTCGACACCGTTGCCGACCCTGTGATCAAAGAGCCGACCGACATCGTCATAAGGACGACGTCGAGCGGCATCTGCGGCTCCGACCTGCATCTGTACGAAGTCCTCGGGCCCTACCTCGACCCCGGTGACATCGTGGGGCACGAGCCGATGGGCATCGTCGAGGAAGTGGGGGCCGACGTCACGGAGGTGGTGGTCGGCGATCGTGTCGTCGTGCCCTTCAACATCAGCTGCGGCCACTGCTACATGTGCGGTCTGGGGCTGCATTCGCAGTGCGAGACCACGCAGGTCAAGGAGCGCGGGACAGGGGCCGCACTGTTCGGGTACACCAAGCTGTACGGCCAAGTCCCCGGCGGTCAGGCCGAGTTCCTGCGCGTGCCCTTCGGCAACACGCTGCCGATCAAGGTTCCGCACGGCCCGCCCGACGACCGGTACGTCTACCTCTCCGACGTCCTGCCCACCGCCTGGCAGGCCGTCCAGTACGCGAACGTCCCGCCCGGCGGCAGCGTGACCGTCCTGGGGCTCGGGCCGATCGGCGCCATGGCGGCCCGGATCGCCCTGCACCGGGGCGCGAGCCTCGTCATCGGCGTCGACCTCGTGCCGGACCGGCTGAGCAGGGCGAGCCGGGACGGCGTCAAGTCCCTTGACCTGCGACGGCACAGCAAGGACATCGGTGACAGCATCCGGGACCAGACGCAGGGCCGGGGCACCGACGCCGTGATCGACGCGATGGGCATGGAGGCGCACGGGGCGCCGGTGGCCAAGGCGGCGCAGTGGGGCGTGGGCCTGCTGCCCGACGCGCTGGCGGAGAAGCTCATGGAACGCGTCGGCGTCGACCGGCTCGGCGCCCTCTACGCCGCGATCGACATCGTGCGCCGGGGCGGCACCATCTCACTCAGCGGCGTCTACGGCGGAGCCGCCGACCCCCTGCCGCTGCTGACCATGTTCGACAAGCAGATCCAGCTGCGCATGGGACAGGCCAACGTCAAGCACTGGGTGGGCGACATCCTGCCGCTGCTCACCGACGAGGACCCCCTCGGCGTGGACGGCTTCGCCACGCACCACATGCCCCTGGAAGACGGCCCGCTGGCATACCGAATGTTCCAGGCCAAGAAGGACGGAATGATCAAGACGCTCCTGCAGCCGTGACGACCGCGGCCGGGGCCACCCAGTCAGCCGCCCGGTGGCCGGGTTAGGGCAGCAGGGGGAGCACGTCGCGCTGTGCTCCCCACACCAGACGGCCAGGAGGCGACCAGCCGTCGAACTCCAGGCCGCTCGGCCGCCGCGCCCTGGTGCAACTGCGGTGCGGCAGCCGCCCGTCGTTCCGCCTCCGAAGCACCGAGCATCGCGACGGCCCCCGCAGCCCGCACGGCGCGGGCTCTGGCGGACCGAGCGATACAGCGGAGGAGCGGCTCGGGCAGAAGCACCAGGCCACCCCTGTCAGGCGTTCCTGCGCGGCTGCGGGAGGCGCTCTTCAGCGCCGTCGTGGTCTTCTGCGCCACGGTCACCTTGGCGGTGCTGTTCTTCGCAGGCCGTGTCGGCTCGAATGTGGATCTACCCCGGGGAGATGCCGGGCATCGGTGGCTCCTGCGCAGGGCCACCCCCGTCGGGGTCCTGCGCGAGATGGGCTCGACGCGGCTGCACGCGCCTGGCGATCAGCATGCTCGCCGCCAGGGCGTGCGGGGCCACCCACTGTTCCGCGATGCCCCGCTCGGTGAAGGACCGGGTGATGTGGTCCTTCAGCGTGAAGAAGGTGAGCGCCCTTCGGGGGTCGCACAGCGTGCGGGAGGTCCCTGCGTCCACGCCCCAGCGCTGCAGCGCGGGCGCCGGTTCCCCAGCGGCGGCCAGCCGCGCTCCCTCGCCCAGCCAGGCGGTGTCGGCCGTGGCGTGCCGTTCCAGCCAGGAGACGTGGAAAGCCTCCGTTTCGCACTGCATCGCGTCGAACTCGCCGATCGCCTCCAGGTGCGAGGGGGGCATGGGGCTGAACACCAGGTCCGGATCCAACGCCTGCCAGGAGAAGGGCCGGGCATGCTCTGACAGATCGGTGGCGGCCTTCGTGGCTTTCATCGGTACGCGCAGGAGACGGCGCGTGGACTGCTGCTTGCCCGGCTTGAGCTGCTCCAGCAGCCAGCCCGTCCGGACGGCGGCGGGGGGATGCGAGCCACCGTGGTGGACGAACAGCGTCCGCTCCGCCACGTGCAGGGCCATCATGGCCATCAGCGCGGCCATGGTGGCCCGTTCCCGCATGCCCAACGTTTCCCACCGGCCGTGGCTGAGCCTCTCACTGGCGCGCCTGGTGGCCTGGAAGGCGAGCCGGTCCGCGTCCCGCTCCCTGCGGTCGTCGGCGGAGCAGGCCGGGAGGCGCTCGCCCGGCGCGAACGCGCTCGGGCCGGAGGAGTGCCCGAGGACGTGGTGGGCCATCTCATGGCCGACGACGAAGCGATAGGCGAGGTGACTGAGCTGCCAGGCGTACCGCTCGCCCTCCGGGCTGAGCCGCACCCCCAACTGCGTCGACGCGGCCAAGGCCCGCTGGTGGGTGGTGTGGTAACGCAGCAGGGCGGTGAGCACGTCCTCGTGCCCGAAGAGCTCCCCTTTGCCGAGGTCGCGCAGCACTCGCCAGAAGGCCGTGGGCCGGGACGCGGCATGGGACCTCTTGTCGGCGCACAGAGCGAGGTACTGGCAGTAGCTGGAGCACATGCCGAAGATCCCGTCGGCGACGATGACCAGGCCCGAGCCGTCGTCGAAGGGGGTCATCTGGGCCGACACGGCTTGGTCGAGCGTGGTGACGACGCGTACCGACTCGAGCCGGGCGGCGCTCGCCCCGAGGTCGGCCATCGCGGCCTTCAGCTCCTCACCCACCATGTCCACGAAGCCGACGGACAGGTCGGCGCCCGGCTTGTACCGAGGGTCCTTTCGCCAGTCAGCGGAGGCCTCGTCGACCTGTCGCAGCAGGTCGTGGGCCCCGAGTTCCCGCAGTTGCCGCCGCTTCTCCGCCAGTGCCGCCTCGCGGTCCGCCTGGAGGAGAGCGCGCTTGCGGTCCGCCAGGGTCGTCATGGGCGCGCGGGCGCGTTGTGGCAGAAGGTGCCGAGTCCCACCCTGGCGACGAGGACGGCGATGAGGACGGCCGTCGTGGGGTCACCGAGGGACTGCTGCAGCAGTTCCTGGAGGGCGTAGGCGTCGAGGAGCCGGTCCGAGCCGGTGGTGCCCATCAGCGACTGGGCCCGGTCGTGATGACAGATCTTGATCTGCAGTTCCCGGTGCTTGTTGGCGAACCACTGCTGCCCGAACCGGCGTTTGTCCTCGTCGTCAGCGGGAGAGAGCCCCAAACCCTCCCCCAGGAGCTCCGCCCCCAGCAAGGCGTACAGTTCGTCGTCGCTCCTGCTCCAGTACTCCTCGACGGTCATGTGGTCCCGTCCCCCCGTCGCCCCCGAGCGGTCACTCGCGGTGACCTGATGCCATCTGCTACGGGAGCATAGGGCCCGCCGATTCCGTGCGGTGTGCGGGAACGACGAACTGTGCACGGCTGCGGCCGGAGCGACAGCGGAGGTGCATGTGGGGGACACCGCGCTCAGAACCTGATGCGGAAGATATCTACACGTAAGCCCTGGCCACTGGTTGCTGGCGGCCTGCACACGCTTCCGTGCGCCTCGCCCGTCGCCGCGTGCACGTCCTGTGGGCCCTCCTGCACTACGGACTCTCACGCCCGACGCCCTCGCGCCTTGACAGACAACCTGAGGAATCAGTCAGGGCGCCTCCTCCTCCGCCAGTCGCCGGGCCAGGCCCTTCAGCTGCCCGGCCATCTGGTTCAGCTCCGCGCGGGTGGTGTCCGCGCCGATGATCTCGACGTACTGGAAGTGGTCCGCCTTCAACTCGTCGTGGATGAGTTTGGCCTGGGCCACGGGGAGGTCGCCGGGGACGACCCCGAAGAGCTTCACCTTGGTCGCCGAGATCCGGACTTTGACGAGCTCTTCACCGATGTAGATCTGCTCCAGCTTTCCGATGTCGCTGGGCGAAAGGCGCTCCACGTCCTTGCGGAACTGCCCGCCCGCCTCAGCGAGTTGGTACTCCTGTTGCAGGTCGAGGAAGGTCTTGTGGTAGGGCTTGCCGGTGACGCGGGCGAGCTCGCGCTCGCTGCGGAACTTGTTCTTGACGAGGCTCAGGAACGTGGCCCGGTCCTCGGCGCTCCTGAGGGAGGACAGACCGCCGCGTCCCCTGCTCAGGCCGCGGGCGGTCTGGCCGAAGCCGGCCTTGGCCTCGAAGATCGCCTCGATGTGCAGGACGCCGTTCCGGCGGATCGCGAGGATGCCGTCGGTGACCGCGCGGCCGCCCCGGTCGGAGATGAGGTGGCCGGGGATGAACTCCAGCTTCTCGCGGGCGGCCCTGACGCCCAGTGCCTGGGGGCCGGTGCGCAGCCGCAGCCACGGGACGACGCGGTTCTCGACCAGTTCCTCCAGCAACTGGCCCTTCAGGTTGTTGATGTACGGCCCCTTGGAAAGGACCCGGCGCACCGCGGGGACGTCGAGGTCCTCGAGCACGGGGTGCCGACCGGTCATCCGGCGGAGCAGCGCCTCGATCTCGTCGTCGAGGTCCCCGGCCACCCGGCCCGCGCCACCGCCGGAGGCGCCACGTCCACCGCGGAGGAGTTTGGGCAGTCCGTCGGCCGCCTCCCGGCCGAGCTTCCCCGTGACGCGGCCCTCGGCGCGCAGGGCCTCCTCGGCCTGCCGCACGGAGTGGACGGCCGGGCCGTTGACGGCCATCCGGTCGGCCGTGAGGACCAGGCGCCGCCAGGCGGCACCGTCGTGGCCGTACAGGCGGGCGAGCCGGGATTCGGTGTACATCACGCGGCCCGCCTTGACCATCCGGCCCGCGAACGGCAGCAAGAGGGTGGCGAGCAGGACCGCGCGCTCGATGTCGCCGAGCCGGTAGCCGAAGAGGTCGCGGCCCTCGTACGCCTCGTACGCCGCCAGCATGCTGCCGATCAGGGGCAGGGACCCGACGGCGGTCTCGAACAGTTCGGCCTCCAGCGGCGGTTCGATGGGGATCTCACCACGATCGACGTCCGGCAGCAGCCTCTGGGCGGCCCGCAGCAGGGCGACCACGTCGGGGCGCTGGGGCAGGAAGACCGCGTAGTAGCCGGTTTCCGCCGACAGCTGCAGGAAGGCGGTGTCGTACGGCTGGGCGCGGAACCAGGTCATCAACTCGTCGGCCACGGCGGTCATGTACAGCTTCGAGGTCTCCTCGTTGGGTGTGATCAGGTAGTCGACTCCGTTGCGCGGGTCCTTGGTGTAGGACTGCTGCACCGCCACCTGGGTGCGCAACCGGTTCGCGAAGACGAGGTACTCCCCGTGCTTGCGCGCGAGCAGGTCGGTGTCGACCGGCCGGTTCACCTCGCGGCCGGCTCGCTCCAGCACGGCGGCGTACCAGCGCTCCGGGCCGCTGAGGCCGGTGGCGCGGCCCCGCCCGCCGCCCGCGTACGCCTGTGCCAGGGCGGGGCCCGTGGCCACGTCCTCGCGCATGATGTCCACCGTGCGGCGCGCGACGGCGACCTCGTCGGCGGGCGTGCGCGGGCGCAGCAGGTGCTGGAACAGCCGCAGCTCCGCGGCGGCCAGCTGCTCCAGGAACGGCCTCGCGTTCACCGGCATCGACGGTCTCCTCTCCTGTCCTGCCCCGGTGTTGCCTTCAGTCCTCGACCCACTCTCCCGAGCCGTCCTTGTGCCAGGTCGGGAGCTTGTCGTCCTGACGCAGCTTGACCAGGGTGGTCGGGATGCGGACCCGCCACGGGTCGCCCTGGGGCACCTCGGCTCCGGGGCGGTCGAGGCGCTCGGCGATCTCCTCGGCGATGGGCAGGTAGAGCGGGCTGGTGATGGGGGGAAGCGGGCCGCCGTTCCACAGCTCGCCGAAGTTCATGTAGTGGTCGATGGCCCCCTCGAAGCCGGGGCGCACCGGCACGGTCACCCGGCAGTAGCCGGCCTTGAGGAACTCGTTGAACTGCGGGTCCGGATCGTCGTAGCTCAACCGCTCGTCCCATTGGCCCTTGCGGCCCCAGAAGTACGGGTACGCCACCCAGGTCAGGTGCTCCCACTCGATGGCCTGCTCGAAGAAGCGTACGTACGCGCCCTCGGCGGCGGCCTCCTGGACGTCGATCTGCGGGATGGGAGAGCCGTCAGGACCCCGCTTCACCTCGATCGCACCGAACAGGTCGAAGTGCTGGTCGGTGAGGATGCTGACGCAGTTCTTGCGCAGCTCGTCGGCGATGAGGAGCTGGTTGGCCCGGGGGTTGCGGCCGTGGATCGGCACCCCCGCCTGGAGCTGGAGGGCGGCGAGCTTCTCCTCGTACTCCGCGAGCCGGGCCCGGTAGGCGTTGGTGAGCTTGGCGTGGGTGTCCAGCGCCCACTTGTGCATGGCCCGCTCGGTGCGCCGGCACTTCACCTCGATGCCCACGGCGATCTCGGAGATCCGCCAGGTCTGGATGGCGACGGGCACCGAGTCGCGCTCCTCGGCCAGCGAGGTGGTCCACAGCCAGTGGTCGTCGTTGCTGAACCGGTGGGTGCGGTTGCCCACCAGCACGTCGATGCAGCAGCCCCGCTCCCACAGGTTGAACACCGCCCCGCAGGAGACCTGCACGGCCATGTAGCCGTCGTCGATGGCCACCTGGCCGGAGTGGGTGTAGTCGGTCTTGCTGTCGCCGCCGCCCGCCTTGTAGTCGAAGGACTTCGTCCGGTACGGCTCCGGCGGCGGGGAGACGTCCGTCGCGCCGTAGAGGTGCACCCACTGGGCGTAGTTCAGCTCGGTGATCTGGTCGGGGCGCAGATCGAACTGCTGGGGCTTGTCCAGGTCCACGGCGCTGGCGTGCGCCGATTGCAACGTCTCCACGAAGTACGCGGCCGGCTCGGGAATCATGAAGTCGAACATGGTGCGCAGGCCGTAGTTGTACATCTGGGCCTCGTAGACCTTGTTGACCCACTGGTACACCCCGGAGATGTTGTTCAGACCGGTCCGGTTGTCCAGGCCGTGGCTGTTCTTCTCCGTCACCTCGGTGGTGACGCGCAGCGAGGTGCGCTCCAGCACCCGCTCGGAGATCCGGTTGGCGCTGCGCTGTGTCACGTCCTGTGCGAACACCGCGGCCGACTTGGTGGCCTCTTCCTTGTTCCGGGACTGCGACCCCTCGGCGGAGGCGGTGAACTCGACCGTGGGACCGTACTTGCCCGAGACCGTCAGACCCGCCTTGAGCTGCGCGTCCTCCTTGATGACCGTGCTGGCCTCGCGCGTCATCTCATAGCGGTCGGTGGACTCCAGCTCCCGCTCTTCGGTGGTGGTGACCTCCGACTCCCTGACGGTGATCTGCTCGGTCTCCTGGCGGCGGGTGTGCTCCCGCTGCTTGCTCTCGCCCCGCAGCACGTTCTCGATGTGCGCGATGTCCGCGCCCTCGTACCCGACCAGTTGCTGGCGGACCAGGATCAGGTCGGCGACCCCGGAGGGGGCCACCGTGCCGCGGCTGCGCGGAACGCGGTCGTCCTCCAGGGGGATCTGCTCCGGCAACGGTGTCGTACCGACGACCAGGGCCGTCCACAGGGAGGGCAGCGGGGTGGAGACGGTGACGAGGGTGTCGCCCACGCGTTTGACGCTGCGCCGGGTGGGCCGGCCCACCAGGGTCTCCAGTTCACCGCCGATCCCGTCCTGTTCGTCCCTGAGCGTGTCCACGATGCGGTCCAGCGGCTGACCCACCGGGCTGATGCCCCGATCGGCCAGCACGGTCTTGGTGCCGGGACTGAGCTTGTCGGCCGCCGCCTGGTGCAGCCGGAAACCGAGGTCGGACAGGACGGACGGCTTGAAGGGCGGGGTCCCGGAGAGCAGGTCGGGGCGGGCGCCGAAGAGCTGGCCTGCGAGATGGGCCGCTCCCTCCACGGGCAGAGGGGGCGGGGCCGGGGGGTCACCCTCACCGGCGGCGGTGGCGGTGGCGCCCGGCACGTCGCCGGAGGCAGGAGTGGGGCCCGTGTCGCCGTCCGTACGGGGCTCCGCGCCGGTGCCCGCCGAGCCCGGGCCGTCGGCCGGACGCGCCCCGTTCCCGGAAGCATCGCCTGATGCCGCCGGGGGCACGGGCCCGCCGAGCGCCCGCAGATTGGCCTCGCCGAGCCTGTTGTGGAACTGCACCTGCCGGGTCAGCGCGGCCGGCGGCTGGAACTCCTCCGGAGGGACGGCGCCCACACCCGGGGTCTGCTGGGTGGACAGCAGGTGCTCGCCACCGAGTCCGGTCAGCTCACCCACCGCCTCCCGCAGCCTCCGGTGTGCGGTCAGCAGTGTGGCGGCGCGTTCGCGGCGGGCCGCGGCGGCCTGGGCCTCCCGCTCCCGCTGCCGCTGCTCGGCCGCCTTGGTGGACAGCTCGGGTTCGAGCCCGGTGGGGCGCGGTAGCCGCAGGGGACGACGCAGGGTGCGATGGGCGTCGTCCGCCTTCGCGGGGAAGGACGTGTCGGTCGCCAGCCGGGCGATCAGGTCCAGGTGGCGCAGCTGCTCGGTGAGGGCGGCCAGCGGTCGGCCGTGCTCCCCCGGCAAGTACTTGATGGCCAGCAGGCTGTCACGGAGCTTGGTGACGGCGTCCAGGTAGGGCTGGGACGCGACGAGAGCGGACGGCTCGGAGCCGTAGGTGTCGCGTACGGCCTTCACCGTGGCCGTACGCAACGCGCCGGGCTGGCTGGGCGGAGCCCCCAGCAGGCGACCGAGCGTGGCCGTGAAGGCGGCTGTCTGCGCGGCCAGCGGAGTGCGCGACGGATCGCCGACGAACCCGGCCGACGCCACGAACTGCGCCGCGGCCTTGCGTGCCTCGACACGCGGCTTCGCTGAGGTGGCCGCGGAGGCCAACGCGCTTTGGAACGCGGACTGTTGAGAAAGGTCGATGCTCGGACGGTCACCGTCCTGGCTCACCGCGGGACGGACCAGTGACATGCGGAACAACGGTTCCATGAAGCCCCCTTGAAAGTGTGTAGGCACGAACCCGCCTCAAGGCAGCCCTGCGCCGCACCAGCCACAATTCGACAGCAAGTTCTGAGATGTCGAGGACAGCGTTGCGACACACCCGAAACCCAGGCAACTCCCGTTCCGCTGAACGGAACACACAGCCTTCAGCACCCGGGCCACCATCATGCGCAGACGCAGCAACCCTCGTGGCCTCACTCCTTCTCTCTGGTGCCGCCTGCCCGGCCTGATGGGGCACGGGGTGGGATTCCCACCGTCCCCCTGCACGGCGGTGGAACGGCGACGCCGCGGGGCGTGCACCTCGCCGCCGTTCGCGGCCGTGGCTTCGGCAGGAGCTTGAGCTCCGGTGGTCTGCCTTGCCCGGTACAGGTCCTACTCACGCGCCCTCGCCCACGTCATCTCGACCTGGTGCAGCTGCTTACGCGATCGAGCAAGAACCACCATGAAGTTCCTCGTCAGCGAGTGAGGCGGCCCGTCGGCAGATCCGCCCGCATGCGGTGCCGAAGGACGTCTGCACTCCTGAGCTCATTTCTCGGGTCTTCACGCGCGCAGAACACATCGTGCAGGGGCCCCAGCTCATCGGGAGTCAGCTGGTCCAACTCGGTGAAGTACGGAAGTGGAGTCACGGTCCCGCCTCACCCTCGTCCACCGCCGCGCCCCCTCTGCGATCGACGGGCCGACACGGCGCGGGTACGACGGCCTGGTGCGCGGCGAGCGTCCGGTGGAAGTCCGGCGAGGCCACTCGCGCGGCCGCACGACCGACCCCGGCCCGGCGGCGCCGCAGAGCGCAGACCCCGCTCACCCCGCTCACGCCGCATGCCCAGTGGACCAGAGTCCCTTCTCCTCATTGTTGATCACACGCATCGGTACCGGACGACTCGCTGGTGCGCGGTGAAGCGGCATCCGCGGAATGCGGCACAGCCGGATTCCTCCGGGTCAGCCGCAGGAGTGCCTGTGCTGAAGCGCTGGACATCTCACTCGGGACACCCAGGGAGTCCAGATAGCCGACCGTCGCTCGCATCTCGGCCGCCCGGCGTTCGGCGTGCTGCCGGGTGCCGGTGAGGAATCGGTCGATCATGACCGGTCCGTCGGCGCCCAGCTGGTCCGTGATCTGCTCGCGCATCCACTCTTCGCAGCCCGCCGCGCGAGCGGCCTCCACTGCCTCACAGATCACCAGGGCGAGCGGCTTCATCAGCACGCTGCGCAGCAGTTTGCGGGCGGCGGCAGCACCGGCAGGGAACGGCAGCAGCTCGACGGGTGCGCCGAGTCCCCGCAGTACCCGGGTGACGGCGGGGCCACCGGGGCCGCTGGCGGCCACGGCCGTCCGTGCGCCCGTGAGCGGTACCGTGCCGAGGATCGCGACATCGGCGAAGGACACCGGCGCATCGGCCAAGGCCTCGGCGGCCGCGGTCATCGCCGCCGGGGAACCCGCGGTGAGATCGGCCCAGCAGGTGCCAGGGGCGAGAGCGGGGCGGGCCTGCGTCGCGAGGCGGACGCTCCATGACGCCGGGGTGAGCAGCAGCACCATCTCGGCGTCGCGTACGGCGTCGGCCAGGTCTGCCACGCGGCGGACACCGCCGGGGGTGGCGGCGGGGCCGGGGTCGAATCCGGTCGTCTCGTGTCCGGCGGCGGCCAAGGCCGTCGCGTAACGGGAGCCGGCCTCGCCGAGGCCGATCACAGCGATATGCATCATCGTCTCCTTGAACGGTGGTGAAGCCGCGCTCCCCCGGCCGCCGGTGGCCGTCGCACGGAGTCCGGCTGGTTGGGGTGACCCGGGGGGCGATCCTCCTCCAAGGGGCCCCAGGCCCGGCTAGGGCTGGGCCCCGAACCGCACAGGTCGGCCGGTGCTGAGCGAGATCACCTCACCGCCCGGTGTGAGCCGTTGGGAACAGCGGCCGGCTCACCCCGTACGACGCGGCGATAGGCGGCGGACACCCATGCGTGCCCCACGGAGCGGACATGTGTGGTGGCCTCCCGCCACGGCACCGCTTCGCCACAGCACGTCGGCGTGGTTGCCGTCAGGAGCCGCGGTGCCAGGCATCGACTCGTCCGCGCTCCTGCCGGATCACCGCACGCTCCGGCTGGCCCGGCACGGGGTCCGGCCGGCTCGTCGCACTCAGGATCACACCCGCCAACGCCAGTGCTCCTCCCATGAGTTGGGACCAGATCAACGGTGCCCCGGTCAGGACCGCGAACAGGTAACCGACGGCTGGGATGCCGCCGGTGAACGTGCCTGCCACGGATGCCGGCACCCTGCGCAGTGCGAAGGTCCACAGGATCAGGGTGAGGCCGGACGCCACGACACCGAGGTAGGTGATCGCGAGCCAGCCGTCGGTGGAGGGCGGCCGGAACCCCTTCTCACCGATCTCCCACCCCAGCCACGGTGTCAGGAACACCAGGCCCCACAGGCTGGACGCCGAGGCCAGGACGACCGGCTTGAGGTGAGTGCAGAAGCGCCGTACGTAGGCGGTGTAATACGCGTACGCGGCGACACCACCGAGCACGATCATGTTGCCGAGCAGGTCGAACCGGGGCCCGCCGTGCCCAACCACGAGCAGCACGCCGAGCACCGCAAGGACCAGTCCCAGCGCCCGGCCGGCACGGAGCCTCTCGCGCAGCCACAGCAGACCCAGCATCACGGTGAGCACCGGCAGTGCCGCCTGCAGGAGCGCGGCGCTGTCGGGTGAGGTGAACAGCAGTCCCACGTTCTGCAGTCCGTAGTACAGGGCGACGCCGGTGAGTCCGCACACCACGTACGAGGACCTGAACAGGTCACGCGCCCTCAGCCCACCGGCGATGCCGAACGGCAGGAGCACCAGGGATCCGATGGCGAACCGCAGGAACGTGAGCTGGGCCGGCCCGGTCTCGGCCAGTACGCGGTCGCTCACGACGAAGGTCGAGGCCCAGATCAGCACGGTGGTCGACAGGGCGAGCAGCGCGGAACCCCGACCCTTCACTCGTCCTCCGGCACCAGTCGCAGCTCCCGGCGCACGCGCGTCACCGAGTTCCGCAGCTCGACGAGGGAGGTGCTCTGCAGGTGGAGCTGCGCGAGCCAGTACGGCTGCTCGTGCACCCGGTCCTCGACGACCCAGCCACGCTCCCGCTCGGCGTAGCCCGCGATCCGCACGGTCCGGTCCAGGAGCTCGGCCGGGTGTACGGCGAAGCCGCCGAACCGGACGGGGGTCCGATGGGTGCCCAGGCACTCGCTGCCGTAGAGATGGACGGTGGCCGCCGCCCGCGACGGCTCCGCGTCGGGATCGAAGCGCCGGGTGGTGCACGTACCGTGCAGCAGCGCGTCCGCGAGGGCGCCGACCAGGTCGCAGCCGTGGGCGAAGTCCGTCTCCGGGATGATCGTGCGGCCCGCGTAGCGAGCCGCGATCTCCACTACGGCGCAGCCGCCGTCGGGCATGAGCTTGAGCTCGACGTGCGTGCCGCAGGTGTCAAGGCCGAGTGCGGCGACGGCCCGTTCGGCCGTGTCGATCACCCGGCGGCGGGCGTCCGCGTCCATGGACGTCGGTGAGACGTGACCGCTCTGTGTGAGCGGAGGCACTTTCGGGGTCACGTCGGTGATGGCGACCGGTACGTACGCGCCGGCCACCACCAGGCCTTCCACACAGACCTGGTCGCTGAAGCCCGGTACCGGATACCACAGGTCCGGATCGCCATGGAGCAGTTCCTCCACCAGGAAGGCCCCTTCGGCATCGGCCGGAACGTCGAAACCGGCCAGCGACTCCCGTGCCGAGGCGAACACCTGCTGCGCCTGGTCGGCGCGATCGACTCGCTGGATGCCGGCCGCGGACATACCGCGCCGTGGCTTGATCAGCACGGGGCCACCCACTTCGGACATCAGGGCGACGATGTCCTCCTCCGACCGCAGCGGGCGGTAGCGCACGTTCGTCAGTCCTCCCGCCGTGAGGGCGTCCCGCATCAGGAGTTTGTCCCTGGCGCGTTCGGCACCGGCCGCGCCGGGACCGCGCAGCCCGAGCTTTTCCGCCGCGCCGGCCGTCTGAGTGGCGTAGAGCTCGCTGAAGCACACCAGAGCGTCGGCACGCCAGTCCTGCGCCGCCACGACGACGCGTCGTTCGGTCTCCTGCTCGTCCCGCCGGTCCCATGGGCCGTCGTCCAGCAGAACACGTTCCGCTCCGGCGGTGAGCACGGCACGCTCCACCGGGTCGAGGCGTTCGGGGCGCGGCACGTAGACCGCGATGCGGGCCCGAGCTCGCAGCACGGGCAGAAAGTAGGACAGCGGCGGGCCGCCGTAGTCGTAGACGATGAGCACCCTCATGACGCGCCCCCCGGAGAGTAGTAAAAGGCTCGTTCTTGCGGCGCGTTCGGGAACAGTGCCTCCCGCATCACGTCGTAGGTCGCCCAGTCCGCCCAGTGCACCAGCGCCGACTCCTTGCTGCGCTTGGTGTGCTCCCCCTCGACGGAGTGGGTCGCGATGATGTGCACCACCTCGGTCGGCAGGCCCATCTCCTCGGCGAGCCGCGCGCCTGTGTACGGGTGGCGCAGCAGCAACGGCCGGCGCAGCACCGGCACCGCCGGTTCGGCCGGGCTCTTCGGTCCGAAGAGCTCGAACAGGCCGACGTCGTGCAGCAGCCCGCCGGCCAGGACGTGGTCCACCCTGGTGCGGGAGCCCACGATCCGGTTGCACTCCTCCGCCATGTCGGCCGCGGCGGCCGCCACCAGCCGGAGGTGATCGACCAGCCTCACCTCCGTGCGGACGACCGGTGGCGCTCCGGACGCGGTCTCCTCGACGTACCACATGATGCTCGGGTCGGCCCAGCCACCGCGCCTCGCGGCCTCGGTCAGCACGTCGACCGTCCTGTCCCGCAGGCCGTCGTCACCGATCCTGGTGAGC
Source organism: Streptomyces sp. YIM 121038 (assembly GCF_006088715.1). Lineage (NCBI taxonomy): Bacteria > Bacillati > Actinomycetota > Actinomycetes > Kitasatosporales > Streptomycetaceae > Streptomyces > Streptomyces sp. YIM 121038. The sequence goes on along the minus strand of NZ_CP030771.1, from coordinate 9,978,236 downwards.
TCGGGCAGCCACTCCACCCACTTCACGATGTCTCCCTGGGGGCGGACGTGGTGACCTGTGACCGGGTCGCGACCACCTCGTCGTCGATGGCGAACAGCTGATTGCAGAGCTCGGGCAGGAAGTATCCGGGTCCTTTGCCGGTGGCCGCCGCCAGTTCACCGGCGATGCCATAGGCGCAGACCCCGGTGACCGTCGCGGTGAACACGTCCTCACCCGCGACGGCCGCGAAGGCGCCGAGCACCGCGGACCGCGCACTGCCGGTGCCGACCACCTGCCCCATGACCGGATGTCCGTTGGCGATCGCGGCCAGCCGCCGTCCGTCGCCGACGTAGTCGGTGCGGCCGGAGACGGCGGCGACGACCTGAGCGGACTCGGCCAGCTTCCGGCACACCTCATCCGCCGGAGCTGTGGCGCTGACGGCGTCGGCGCCACGCATCACCGAGGGGACACCGCACAGGTCCGCCAGCTCGGCGACATTGCCGGACACCATGCGGACGGCTCCGGTGTCGAGCAGCGCCCTGGCGAGGTTCGAGCGGAACCGGCTGGCTCCGGAGCCCAACGGGTCGAGGACGACGGGGATCGACCGTGCCGCACAGGTCTCGGCCACCCGCAGTACGGTCCGGTCCATGCCCGGCACCGAGGTCCCGACGTTCAGCACGACCGCGTCCGCCGTCCCGGCGATCTCCGCCGCCTCCTCGGCCGCGTGCGCGAAGATGGTCGCAGCGCCCAGCGACTTCACGGTCTGCGCGCAGGCGGCCATCGACACCAGGTTGGTGATCATGTGTACGAGCGGGCGGCGCTCGCGGATCGCGGCGATCAGCCCGTCACCTGCCGGCCCGCTCATGGCCCCGTCACCTGCCGGCCCGCTCATGGCGCCGTCCGCAACTGACCGGCACCCGTCACGACGAACTTCCTCGACGTGAGGTCGGTGACGCCGATCGGCCCTCGCGCGTGCAGCTTCTGCGTGGAGACGCCCAGCATCGGCCCGAGACCGAACTCATAACCGTAGGTGAACCGGGTCGACGCGTTGACGAAGACGGCGGCCGCGTCCACCGCGTACTGGAACTGGCGGGCGTTCGCCAGGTCGGCCGTCACGATCGCCTCCGAATGCCCGGTGCCGTACGTGTTGATGTGGTCGACGGCGGTCTCCAGGTCCGGCACCACGCGCATGGCCACGGTCGGGCCGAGGAACTCCGCGCGCCAGTCCTTCTCGTCGGCCCGGGTGGCCTCCGGGGCCGCCGCGCACACCTGGAGGCAGCCGTGCACGGCGACCTCGGCCCGGTGCAGTTCGGCGACCAGGCTGCTGACGTAGCCCGGCGCGTGCGCGGCGTGCACCAGCACGGTCTCCACCGCGTTGCACATGGTCGGCGCGGAGAGTTTCGCGTTGAGCACGATCCGGGTCGCCGAGTCGAGGTCCGCCGACGCGTCGACGTAGATGTGGCAGTTGCCGCCGCCGGACGCGAGGACCGGCCAGGGAGAGCGCCGCCGCACCTCAGCGATGAAGGCGTCGCTGCCCCTGGCCACGACCAGGTCGATCCGGTGGTCGCCGCCGAGCAGGTCCCACAGTGCCTCCCGTGACGGATCGTCGACGTACCGGATGGTGCCCGGTGGGACACCGACGTCCTTCAGGCAGTCCTGGATGATCCGCACCAGTAGCCGGTTCGTCCGCGTCGATTCCCTGCCACCCCGGAGGACGATGGCGTTGCCGCTCTTCAGCGCCATCGCCGCGGCCTCGAGGGTCACCTCGGGACGGCTTTCGTACACGGCAGCGATGACTCCGAGCGGAACGCGCATCCGGCCGACCAGGAGGCCGTTCGGCTGCGGACGGAGTTCAGAGATCTCTCCCACCGGGTCCGGGCACTCGGCGAGCCACCGGACACCGTTGATGATCCGGTCGAACCGGGGGCGTTCCACCAGCATCCGCCGCAGCGCCTTGCCCGTGACCGAGCCTGTCCGCTCCGCCCGTGCGAACTCGTCCTTGTTGGTCTCAGCGATCTCGCCGAACCGCTCCGCCATCGCATCCGCCACCGCGTGCAGGGCGGCGCGCTTCTGGTCTCCTGTCAACCGTGCCGCTGCCGCCGCGGCCCGCCGGTCGACCACGTCCCCGGTCACCGGCGCACCACCTCGTCGAACACGGAGAGCGTGGTGCTCTCCAGGAGCTTGAGGTCCTCGGAGGTGATGTTCAGCGGCGGGGTGAGACGCACGACCGAGCGTCGCTGGCCGCCGACGCCCACGAGGACGCCGCGCGCCATCATCTGGCGCCGGAACGCCATGGCCTGATCGGGCGAGGGCCACTCCAGGCCGATGAGCAGCCCCTGCCCGCGCACCTCGACGTCCGCCGGCGCCGCGGAACGCAGCGCGTCCATCAGCTGGTTGCCCGCTCGTTCCGACGCGTCTGCCAGGCCGCCCGCGGTCAGCTCCCGGAGCACCGCCTTGCCCACCGCGCCCACCAGGGCCCCGTTCCCGCCGAACGTGGTCGAGTGGTCGACGGGTGCCCAGCACGAGCCGAGGTCGTCCGGGGTCAGGACGGCGCCGACCGGCAGGCCGGCGCCGAGCGGCTTGCCGACCACCAGGATGTCCGGCCTCACTCCGGAGCGCTCGAAGGCGAACGTCGTGCCTGTCCTGCCGAGGCCGGTGAAGATCTCGTCGAAGATCAGCAGCGCACCCCGTGCGTCGCACAGTTCGCGCAGCGCGCGGAGGAAGCCATCGGCAGGCACGATCACCCCGCCCACTCCAAGCACCGGTTCCGCGACGACGGCGAGCAGGTCGTCCTGGGACCGCGCGTCCAGTTGGCGTCCCAGCTCGTCGAGGTCCACCTCGCCGGTTCGGGGCACCGGCAGGTGCACGATCCCCGGATAGAGACTGAAACCGGGCAGACCCGTCTTGTAGATGTTCATCCCGGTGAGTGCGAGCGCGATGCCGGACCGCCCGTGATAACCGTTCTCCAGCGCGGCGATGGAATGGCCGAACCTGCCGCGGGAGGCCTGGAACTTCTTGGCCAGCTTGACCGCGGTCTCGATCGCTTCGGAGCCGCTGTTGGCGAAAAAGACGCGCTGAAACGAGCCACCGGCCAGTTCGGTGAGCTCTTCCGCCAATGCGATGACCGGTTCATTGAGCTGAAAACTCGAATGAACGAGTGCGCCCGCTTGCCGCTCGATTGCCGAGACCACCGCCGGATGACCGTGGCCCAGCAGGTGCACACCGGGCCCCGCGACACAGTCCAGATAGCGGTTTCCCTCGATGTCGACGAGCCAGGAGCCGCTGCCACTGCGCATGACCGGGCCATCGAGCAGGGTGGCCACCAGCGCCGGATGCGTCATCGTATGCTCCCGGCGGGCTCCTCGCTCGCAGCCCGGCTGGAAACCGCGCCTCCCGGTGCTGGTGAACCCGCGGGACTCTGCCTCACTTCGGGTGCGAACCGCTGTACCGTCTCCAGCGTGATGGAGGCCTGGTCCGCCATTCTCTCGCCGTCCTCGGCTCCGGTGAACTGGCCGTGCGCACCGACCACTGAATTGCCCGTCTTCAGATACACCGGTCGTGCGACGCGCACGATGTCGGGTGCCTCGTACGTTCTGATGAACCCGCCGGATGACGGCGGGTTGTCCGTATGCACGTCGAGCGGCACGGCGATCTGCTGCCGGACAGCCGCGATGGCGGGCAGGGGGAGGTCCCTGACCGGGTTGATGCTGTCCGCGCCGAACTCCTCCAGCATCGAGATGCTGATGGGATTGGCGTAGCCGAGGTGCGCGGAGGCCTTGAACGTGGTGTCCGCCGGCAGCAGACCCGCCTTCCTGGCCTGCCCGAGTGTCTTCAGCAATCCCTCGTCGTACACGACGAACGAACGGCAGCCCAATTCGAGGCCGCGCAGCACGTCGTCGAGCGCGCGCCGGATCTGGTCGAACCCGCGCAGCCGGTACCCGATGAAACTGCCGTGCTGAGTCAATCGGGTGGGGCACGTGTCGTACGTGGCACGCGGGCCCACCGAGAAGACCGTGGTGATGCCTTCGTCCGCGGCCAGCCTCAGATAGTCGGTCAGTTCTTCCCTGGTGTGCCGGAAGAGACCGACCGTCTCGGTCACTCTGTTCACGGTCATGCCTCTGCGCCGGGCCTGATCCACCAGTGCTCGGAAGGTGCTGAAGCTGTTGACGACCGGCACTTCGATCCGGAAGTCGGCACCATCGGGGAAAGAATGCGGTGAACGACTGAGGCTGTAGTCGTCCTGTTCTGGAAGTCCCAGGCTACGTAATATCTCCACGCCTAACAATGAGCATTCCCTTCGCGAGCCCAACCGGGACTGGGCGGATGATGGATAGACACTGATGACCGCGCCGAACGGGACGCCAGCCGTGACCAGGTTCTGTCGTAAGCGCTTTCACGTGGTGGTACTCAAGGCGACATGTCGGGCCGTGGACATGTGTCTGTCGCACCGATTGGTTCGTGACGAACTGCGGGATTCGGCCGCCCCGTTGCTGCCTTCCTTCTACTCCACCCGTCCGCCGGGCGGTGGGACCGCTCCGGTCGATGAGCGAGCGATGTGCACGGCCGTGGTGTACGTCGTCACCGGTGGGCGCGCCTGGCGGCACCTGCCGAAGATCTTCGAGGTCTTCCCGGCCAGGGCACGTCGCCGGTGCACCGCCTGGGCCGAGGCGACGGAGGTGTGGCGGCAGTTGCATCGGAAGGTCTTGGACGGGCTCGGCTCGGGGTGCCCACCGGATGCGCTCGGCGCAGGCACCGCAGGCGCCGCCCCGGCGGCAAGCTCCGCTCCGCCGAGTACCTCGCCTGACTGCGAGAACGCACCTTCGTCCCGCGCGTCAGCCGCCCCCGGATCGACTCCAGCAAGCGGCTCGGTGACACCGCTGGAAGGTCGAGCGGTCGCTCTCGTGGCTGTTCGGCCACCACCGCCGCACCGTGCGATACGAGCGCAAGGGCCGGCAGTACGACTCCAGGCCTGAATTCCATGCACTTCCTCCAGACGGCGTCAAGGTAGCTGGGGAACGCCGCCCTCAGACCTTCTTTTCCGGCCATCACGCCAGGCATCGAAATTGAGCCAGGAACCGGCACCCAGCGCGCCGCGGTCGCGGTGACGAGGAAATGTGAGCGTGCGATCACTGACGCGCAGGCGTTGATCGAGCAGGGGCGGCGCTATCGCCTTCCGTCTCCGCATGATCCGGAAGGAAAGGCGGTGGCACACCTTCTGCTGGCCCCGTTGATACCCAGCGACTTCGCGAGGCTGCGTGTCGCCCTGGGCCATCGCGGTGAGCCCGCCCCGGGCGTAGTCGTCGCTTCCTGGCGGCCTCACGAGCGGCATACAGCGCAACGCAGGCAAGGCCGCCGCACAGCTCCGGCGTGTCGGTGGCGGGCAGCTCCGGCCGCGCGACGGGCGTGGTCGTCTCGCTCATCCCACCCGCCTACCGGCGCCCGAAGGTCATCAGCGAGTCGCGGGCACCGCTCACCAGCTCCAGACCACGGCGCACCAAGTCGGAGCCGTAGTGCTGCTCCGCGGCCGCGCCGCCCAGGGTGTCAACCGCCACGGTGACCGGCGAGGTGGCACCCACCGTCAGCCACTGCCGGGCCTCCGCGCGGGCCAGCTCCACCACGTCGTCCTCGAGGTCCCCGGGCGTCCTGACGTTGGCCGTTCGCCCCCTATCAGGTCTTGCTCTGCGCCCGTCGGCGCGGCCTGGCGGCCGTGCAGACCGGCGGGCGGGGTGAGGTCACGCGGGGGTGTGGAGCGGTGGGTGCTCGAGCACGCGGGGCTTGTACTCGACGAGCTGGATGCGGCCGTCGAAGGTGCGGTGCTCGGTCATCTCCAGGGCGACGTCCGGATAGCCGTCGTAGATGCGTTCCGCGCCCGTGGCCCCGGTGATCACCGGGAACATCACGACCCGGAAGCGGTCGACGAGTCCGGCCCGCAGCAGGGACCGGCACAGACTGAGGCTGCCGATCGTGCTGAGGAGCCCCGAGCCGCCCGACTTCATGGCACGGACCGCCTCGACGGCGTCGCCGCGCACGAGCGTGGAGTTGGCCCACGTCAGCGGCTCCTCGATGGAGGAGGAGAACACCACCTTGGACGCTTGCGTGAGCTCGTCCACGGACGCCTCTTCCTCGGGCCTGAACTCGTCCTGGCCGCCGGGGACCTCGCCCGCGGCGAAGCCCGACATCAGGCGGTAGGTGTTCGCTCCCATCAGATAGGTGACCTCGGGCTGCTTCCCGAGCCATGCGAGGTACTCCGGGCCCTCCAGGCCCCAGAACCCGGGCCATCCCTCTCCCGATGCGTGACCGTCGAGGGAAGTGATGAAGTCGACGAGAAGCTCCGACATGGCAGTGTCCTTTCCTGAGGTGTCACGAGCTTGGACCGGCCGGGGGCCACAAACTCATCGGCCACGCGGTGCGGGCCTTGGCTACGGCGTTGCGCGCGGCGACGGCGGCGTTCTTGGCGGCGGCCGCGCGCGGGCGTCCTTGGACGCGGCGATGGCGGCCCCGTAGGCGGCTGCGGCGGCGGACCCGCGCTGGCGGCGGCCTGGCTCGCTGCGGTGGAGGCGTAGGCGGCGCGGCGCGAGGCCTGAACGGCGGCGTGGGAGGCGCGGATCGCGGCCCGGGCGGAGTTGGCCGGGCCTTTGGCCGACTCGGCGGCTTTGCGTGCGGCTCTGCCGGACTTCACCACGTCGGCCCGGGCCGCCTTGGCCTCGGCCGCGGCCTTCTCCGCCGCTTCCTTGGCCTTCTCCGCGGCGGTCTGGGCGCGGGCGGCGGCCTCTTCGGCCTGCTTCGTCTTCGCGTCGGCCTTCTTGCCCTCGCGTTCGACCACCGCCACGAGTTCCTCGATGGTGGCGGACTCCTGGTCGCGGGCGCGGGCGATGTGCTGGCCGGTGTCGAGGAACCACTCCACGTCCGCGGCCGTGCCCGACACGGCACGGTCTGCACGCAGGGTGCCCTCCGCCAGCTCCCAGCCCCACGCGCGTGAGGGCACGCTCATCCTGCGCAGCAGCGAGAGCACAGAGACGGAGCTGCGCGCCCGGCTCCAGGGGGGGGAGGGCACCCCTTGCCCGACGCGCCTCAGCGGGCAGGCATGTACGAGAAGTAGGGCTGGAAGGGGTCGTTCCAGGAGAAGCCCGCGGGGAGCAGGAACGTCGGGCTGTCGCGGCAGTTGGCTCTGGGCCAGAAGTGCAGCGGGAGGTTGGTGCGATTGGTGCCGCTCACCGCGCCCGCGGCCACGTTGCGGCAGACGCCGATCTCCGGGTCGCGATCGATGGTCCGGTTGCCTAAGCGATCAAACCATTGCACGTAGCACTCACCAGTGCTCGGTGCGTCACAGGCCGGCTCCAAGGCACGCGCCTGGGCCCGAGGTTCCGCGTGGACCGCACCCGGCGCCAGACCGATCACAGCAGCGGTGAGCGCGCAGCCGAGCACGAGGCGCGGAGCCGCTTTCTGACACCACACAACCACACCTCATCAAGGAGGAACGAACGGCCCCACACGAGGCCCTGCCTCCATGCTCGGCCCGTGCCGCACATCAGTCGATCACTCACAAGGAGGAAGGAGCGGGCCCGCATCCAGGCTGCGGAGGCTCACTCATGACGCTCACCGGGCGCCGGGCGCATCCCGCACGGCGCCCGGGAGTGCGTGTGCGCACCCTGGCACGACGCGCTCCGACGCGCCGCCGTCGCCCGCCACGCCCTTCATCGGGCACCCTGCCCCTCCCGTTAGGGCCTGTGCGAAGGCCGCCGCCCTGGGGCGTTCGCGGGGCGGGCTGACCAGCACGGTGCGCCTGGCGGCCGAACGGCGCTGCCGTCCGCTGTCCTTCGCGCTCGCCCCCGGGCAGGCCGCCGCGGCGGGCGTCCCCTCACCTACGACGCCGGCCTCTACCGGGACCGCAACACGGTCGAGCGCCTGATCAACAAACTCAAAGCGTGGCGCGGTATCGCCACCCGCTACGACAAGACCCCCGAGAGCTACCTCGCCGCACTCCACCTCCACGGCGCGATCATCTGGCTCCGCAGCCTCACTTGAAGACCCGAACTCCGTCTAGAAAGGTATGCGACGGCGGGCAGGCGGTGCGGCGACAGCTCGTGCGGGTGGGGGACAGAGAGCCGCTCCGGCGGCAGGGTGGACAGCACGTTTATGACGATGCCCTCCTGGAGTCGGTGCCGCGCAGCAGGTCCGCGGCTCGTTCGGCCACGGCGTACACCGTGGCGACCGTATTGGCCGACGGAATGGACGGGAACACCGAGGCGTCGGCGACCCGGAGTCCGTCGATGCCGTGGACCCGCAGGTCGGGACCGGTGACAGAGAGGGGATCGGCCCCCATCCGGCAGGTGCCCACCGGATGGCAGTACGAGGTGAGGGTCCGGCGCACGAACCCGCGCACGGCATCGTCGTCGTCCGCGTCCGGCCCGGGAACCACCTCCCGACCACGCCACGGCGCGAGCGCCGGGGCGTAGCCGATCTCCCGGACGAGCCGCACACCGGCGACGACCGCTGCCAGGTCACGCTCGTCGGTGTAGTAACCCGGATCGAGCACCGGCGCCGCACCGGGATCGTCGCTTGCCAGCCGCAGCGTGCCGCGGCTGTACGGGCGGATCGCGGAGACAGCGATGGTGTAGCCGTCCTCCGGGTTGGCCGAGGCCAGATGGGAAGGCAAGTCGACGAAGACGACCTGGAGGTCCGGCTCTTCGACAGCGGGGTCACTGCGTATGAGACCGATGGCTTCGCCGTGGTTGTTGCGCCGTGGCGGCAGCGGGCGGGCCGCGCTCGACGTGACGCTGACGATCGGATGGTCGTGGAGCCGGGCGCCGACGCCCGGCAGGTCGAGGACGGTCGTGACGCCCACGTCGGCCAGATGGGCCTGCGGGCCGACCCCCGACAGGAGCAGCAGCTGCGCGGAGCCGACGGCACCGGCAGTCAGGACGACTTCACCCGCGCAGTCGACGGTCACCTCGTCGGTACCGGTGCGGTACTCCACGCCGACACAGCGCCCGCCGCTGATGCGCAGCCGTCGCACCAGGGCGTCGGTCACGACGCTCAGGTTGGGCCGCTCCAGGGCTGGCGCGAGATAGGCGTCGGCGGCGCTCTGCCGCCTGCCGTCGACGATGTTGAGGTCCGCCAGTCCGAAGCCCTCCTCCAGGCCGCCGCTGATGTCGGCGGCCCTGGCATACCCCGTCTCCGCGGCCGCTTCCAGGCACGCTTCGATGACCGGATGCGGCGGGTCAGCGGGTCCCACGGTCAGGGGGCCGCCGATCCCGCGCAGTGCCGGATCGCGGCCCACCGCGGTCTCACTGCGCCGGAAGTACGGCAGCAGATCGTCGAAGCCCCAGCCCCTGGCGCCCTGGCTGGGCCACCGGTCGTAGCCCAAGTGGTGGCCGCGGGCGAAGACCATGCCGTTGATCGCCGAGGATCCGCCGAGCCCGCGCCCTCGCGGCAGCCGTATGGATGTGCCGGTGGCCGACTGCTCGACGGTGCAGTCCCCCCAGTTCGCGGGGGTCTGGAGCAGGGTCGGCCATGCGGGAGGCGAGGTCTGCGCGGGCAGCACCTTTGAGCCCCCCGCCTCGATCAGCAGGACATGAGTGTTCACGTCCTGTGACAGCCTCGCCGCCAGCACACAGCCGGCCGTCCCCGCGCCCACGATGACGAAGTCGAATCCCGGCAAGCGGTCCTCCTTCGGAGCGTCGTCACTCCTGCACGGCTTCGCCCAGCCGCCATCAGATATCGAAGCATCACGGAAGCACGGCGGGAAGATTGCGTGCCCTTTGGTTCCGTCACCTTGATTCCGTCACCGTGATGGTCCGAAACACCGCCGACCAGGCCCCGTATCTGGGGCTGACGCGCTACGAAACAGGTGACCAAGACCGCTTCTTCGGCCGAGACGACCCCGTCCAGGAGCTGATGGTCATGGTGCGCGAGAGGCCCTTGCCGGTGCTGGCCGGCCCGTCTGGCAGTGGTGAGTCCTCGCTCCCGCGCGCCGGACCGGTCCCGACCCTGCGCACTGCTTCCACCGCCCGCTGCTCCATACGCCGTAGGACGACGGCGAAGCCCGGCCGCTGCCCAGCGCACGGCACCTCCGTCCAGGCACTCCGATCGGTGTCCAGCCACAACCTGATCACGACTCCGCACAGGCCCTAGGTGTCGAAATGGATATCGGCAACCTAGGGCAGCGGGGGCCTGAGTCACTCAACACACTACGAACAGAGGGTATTTGATGCCCCGCAGCCCGCGACCGGCCCGCCCCGCCGATCGCGGGCTCGTGTCAGGGCCGCGGTGTGGCAAGCCCGCAGACGAACAACCCAGGACGGCAGAAAGAGCCAAAGACACCAGAGCGGCGGGAAACTCGGCGGAGAGCGACAGCGCCGGGGGCGGCGAGGTACCCGGCGGGGGTGAAGGCGCCAGAAAACTGATGCACCGTCAAGCCACAGCCAAGGGGCGGGAAACAGCCACCCGCCCCCACCACGGATGACGACCTTCCACTTTCAGCCACCCAACCGCCCCTCACACCCCGCCCCGCACCCCCAACTCCCCGCCCCGGGCGAACAGTTCCGGTCAACTCCGCCACCACCCCCGCCCCCGCCGCACCCCGCACCGGCACTCGCCGCGCCTCCGGGTGCACCCGCCCGACGAGCCGCCCTTCCCCCACCGCCCCGCACCCCGCCCCCCAGCCACGGCACCCCGTGCCACGGGCAGGATCCGGACACCCCTCGACAACAAAAAGAACACTCGTTATGTTGCTGGACGGCGAGACAGCGCCAACCGAGCACAAGTGCAAGCGGTCACTCGCAACCACTCAGCGGGGCTCACCATGCCTGTCACCCAGCACCTCACCCGACACCCGCACACCCCACCCACACACCCGCACAGCCCACCCTCCGCACCCCACCACGTTAACAAACACAACCCGCCGGGATCCTCACTACGACACCCTGCGCCCCGACACCTGCACCGTCACCGTGATGGCCGGCACCACCCCTCTACACCCCACCCCCACCTCAACGACCCTCCCCGTTCATCGAAACCATCCGCCAGCTTCCCCTCCTCGCCCACAACGCCTACCACCCCCACAACCACCACCTCATCTGGCACTCCCCACCGACATCAGCCCCCACGCCATGCAACACACCCCCACCACCCCACCCACCCATGTCCGTCCGATCAGCCGCCGCGCAGACGGCCGCCTCACCGCCACCTCCACGTAATCCTCCGATCACCCCACCGCGCGACCGCAAAACCTTCCGCTCACCGCAAATCTGCCAGCGCGTCGCAATCCCCCTAAACCCCACCACTTCCCCCCACCCACCCACCCCACTCGACCGCCGGAACCCTCACGACGTCTCCCCACCCCACCCCACCATGGACCTCCGACGACGCCACCCGCTCCCCGTTTCGCCAATCGTCAACCACGCCAGGCATGCTCATCGAAGGCCAGCTCGCCACACGCCACCCACCGCCAGCCCATCGCCACCGACACGGCGATACGCGCCTGACCGCCACCACAACGCCGCAGACAACACCGACCGGATTGATTGCCGGGATCGGCACGCCATGCACCCTCACCCGCCCCCCCCACACACCACCGCCCCACCCCACCCCCCCACCCCCCCACCCACATTCCTCAGTTCATCGAATACACCACCCCACCCACATCACCACCACCAGCACAACCGACACCCACACCACCGGCACCGGCACCGGCACCGGCACCGGCACAGCCACCACCCACATCACCGCCACCCAGAACAACCAAACCGCCTTCACCAGCACCATCACCACCACACCCCACCCCTAGAACCAACCCACCAACCCACCAACAAACAGCCACCCACAGCAAACCCCCGGTACCCGCTCACCCACCCACAACCAACGCCCGCTGAACGCCCCACACAGCGGGCACCCCCACACCCAGCACCGCCGGACAACGCAGATGACGAAGATCTCGGACGAAGATCTCATGGGCACGGATCCAGAGGGTTGTTCCCGGCTTCAGGGGCACCTCGTCACGCCGGTGTTGATCGGTTGTTGATCGGTGGGCGGTTCACTACACGTGATGCCCCGCTCTTCGGGACCTCACGTACCGCCCTCCACCAGACAACAGCCACGTCTAACGATCCGAGAGGATCGAAGGGTCCCGTCCGCCGGAAGTCTGTGGGGTGGGGGTACCTCGCCGGCCCTTCTCACTCATACACAGAGGATCAGTAAGAACACCGTGAGTACAGTCGCCCTCTCCTCGGTCGTTTGTCTTCCGCCCACCGCTCGTGTCGTGCGCGAGGGTGCCACGCTCGCGCTGCGGGAGTTCGTCCCGTCCGACGCCGACGTGCTGGCCGAGATCCTTGGCGACCCTCATGTCATGCGCCACACCTCGTCCGGTGCGATGTCGTACGAGGCCGTCGTCGATCTGGTGCGTGAGGCCGAGGCGGACCAGGCGGATCCCGCTCGGAGCCGACACCGGCTCGCCATCGTCCAGCGGGAGGACGGCGCCCTCGTCGGCACGGTGACGGTGGAGCGCGAGCAGTACTCGAGTGTCTACAGCCACTCGATCATCCTGCGGCCCCACCTGGCGAACCTCTCGGCGGGCTATGAGACGAGCCAGCTCGTCGCGGGCCTCGCCTTCGACGAACTCGGTGTCCATCGGCTGTGGTTCATGACAGCGGTCGACAACCTCGCCGCCCAGCGGCTCTTCCTCGCCTCCGGGAGCACGCGGGACGGGAAGGTCCGGGAGCTCTACTTCCGCGACGGACGCTGGTGGGACTGCTACATGTTCACCATCCTCGAACACGAATGGCGCGCTCGGGCACACCTCACGCTGCGCGAGGCCCTTGCCCTCCTTCGGCGACAGGAACAAGAGCCGCAGACTTTCCGGTCCGCCGTGGCCTAACGCGGCGTTCGCTCGCCCGTTCGTGAGCGTCTGGCGGCGGGCCCGGTCCGGCTCTCGTCCGCGGCCGCGGTGCCCAGCGCACCGACCCGCTTCCCGCGGTAGCAGGTCACGTCAGGCTGTCGGCCATGTGGTCGCCGAGCCGCGGCAGCCAGTCAGGGCGTGCGTTGCCGAGCAGGTGGTCGCCGTGCGGGACGGACAGGTAGCTGCCGCGCGGTGCAAGGCGGGCCAGGGGCTCGCCGTTGGTCACGCCGGGGATGACGTCCTGGCCGCCGTCCACGACCAGGAGCGGCGCCGCGATGCGGGGTGCCAGGGGGACGAGATCCACGTGGCGTACGAACGCGTGGGCGGCGTCGGGCCCTCCGGCGCGCTGGGCCATGAGGTCGCGTACGGGCGGGGGCAGTTCCTGCCAGTCGAGGCGGAAGGGGCCGCTGACGGTGGCGGCGGCCGCCACGCGCGGCTCCAGCGCCGCGGTCCGGGCCGCGAAGTAGCCGCCCAGGCTGAGGCCGACGAGACCGATGCGGGTGACGCCCAGGGCGTCGACGACTCGGCCCACGGCCCTCTCGTAGTCCGGCACGAACGTCGTGGTGGCCGCGAGGGCGCCCTGTCCGGGGCCGTCCATCGCGAACACCGCGAGCCCCCTGGCCAGCAGCGCGGACACCAGATCCAGGAACTCTTCCTTGGCCGAGTCCAGGCCGGGGACGACGACCACGGTCCCCGGCGCGTCGGCGGGGCCGCGCAGCCAGCCGGTGAAGCCCTCGCCGCTCACCCGCCGCGCACCGGGTTCCAGCACCGCCAGTGCCCGGCCCAGGGCGCGATCCGCTTCGGCGGCCGCCCGATGTGCTTCCGCGTACGGCGCGAGGGTGGCCAGGTGGAACCATCGGGCCGCCGTCAGCAGGTACTCACCTGCGGAAAGGGGCGATTCCGCGTTGTCCGCGCGCTGGAGGTAGGTGTGCCCGGTGTGCAGGAAGGCGGGTCCCCAGTCGGTGACGGAGGTGAGGTCCTCGGTGACGCGTCGGTACTCGTGCGGGTCCACGCCCGCACCGGTGGCGCGGGTCCACTGGGCGGCGGCGTACTCGGTGGCGTTCATCGTGCTCCTCCGATCGTCAGGACGGCCTTGCCGCGTATCCGGCGCTCTCGCAGGTCGACAAGGGTGTCGGCGGTGTGTGCCCAGTCGGCGGTGCGGCCGATCTCCGGGTGCAGTCGGCCCTGTTCGACAAGGCGTACCAGTGCGGCGAGATCGGAGTCGTACGGGGCGCCGGCGTAGTGGAAGTGCTGGATCGTGGCGCGCTCGGGGCCGCGGAGGAGCTGGAAGAAGTCGAGGGTCGCCGGGGTGCGGCTCGCCTGGCCGAACCAGACGAGGGTGCCGCCCGGGCGCGTCTTCGACAGGGCCAGCGGCAGATCAGGGCCACCCGTGGACTCCAGCACGAGGTCGAACGGCCCCCGCGCCGCGGCGACCTCGTGCACCACCCGCGCGCCGAGCTCCACGAGCCGCTCACCGCGCGACGGCGTGGCCGTCACCGCGGTCAGCTCCGCTCCGGCCCCGATGGCCATCTCGGTGACGTAGTGGCCGACGCCACCGGAGGCGCCGGTCAGCAGCACCCTGCGGCCGGCCAGGGAACCGGCCGTACGCAGCAGCCGCAGGGCGGTGATCCCGGCCAGGGGAAGGGCCGCGGCCCGTGTGCTGTCGATGCCGTCCGGGAGCACCGCGAGCGAGTGCGTGGGCACGGCAGCGTACTCGGCCCAGCCGCCCTGTGCCGGATGCCCGACGACGCGGGTGCCGATGCCGGGGCCGGAGCCGTCGGCCGCCGCCTGGACGACGAGCCCCGCGACGTCCTTGCCGGGCAGCAGTTCCGGCCGGGGGTGTTCGAGAAGGAAGGTCTCGCCCCGGTTGGGCGCGAACGCCTCGACCTTGACCAGTGCCTCGTCGGGCTCCGGCACGGGCTGGGGGACCTCGGCGAAAGCGACGGGGCACGCCGCTCGCCCCGTGGGGATCAGTCTGTGCATGCCCAGGATGCAACCCCGTACGGCCCCACGGGATCCAACAACGACCGGGCGAGGCCGACAACCATCAGTTGTCACCTATGGTGAGAGCCATGGATCTCGACGTGGCGCAGGTACGTGCCTTCGTGCGCACCGCCGACGAGCTGCACTTCGGGCGGGCGGCCGGGACGCTCGCCCTGTCCCAGCAGGCCCTGTCCAAGAGGATCGCGCGGCTGGAGTCCCTGCTCGGCACCGAGCTGTTCCACCGCGGCGGCAGCGGCGTACGCCTCACCGAGGCCGGACAGCGCTTCCTCGCGCCGGCCCGGCAGGCCGTCGCCGCGGCCGACGCCGCCGTCACGGCGGTGGTCGGCGAGGACCGTCCGCTGCGCGTGGACGTCTGGGGGCACCTCTACGCGCCGATGCGTTCGCTGGCCCAGGTCGCCGGGCGAGCCGGGGAACTGGCGTTGGGGCACGGGCGCGACCTGGCCTCGGTATCTGCGGCACTGCTGCACGGCGACACCGACGCCGCCTTCGGCCGTGTCCACCCTCCGCTGCCCGGCGGCCTGGCCCATCGCCTCGTCCGCCTCGAACCGGTGGACGCCGTACTCAGCGCGGACCACCCCCTCGCGGCCGAACCGGCGCTGCGGCCGGACCAGTTGCGCGACAGCGTGCTGTGGACGCCCGGCGCTCTGGACCGGCTCGACTTCCTCCACCAGTTCGCCGTCCGGTTCGACATCCGGGACACGGCCGCAAGCGTCAACCTGGGGCTCGCCCACTTCCTCGCCGAGGTGGCACAGGGGCCACGACGCTTCTCACTGGTCCCCGCGGACGTACCTCTGCCGGAGGTCCCCGGACTGCGCTCGGTGCCCCTCGTCGCTCCCACGCCGCTGTACGCCTGGTCGCTGCTGTGGCGCACCGGCAACGGGCATCCGGGCCTCGACGGGCTCGCCACCGCCTGTGCGGAGGAGGCGAAACGGAGCCGGTGGCTGGAGTACGACCCGACCCGGGACTGGCTGCCCGAGCCGCCTCTTCGGTCCGCCGGGTGAGGGTCAGCCGCAGAACGCCTTGTCGAGGAGCGCGTCGACGGCGTCGTCCGGATCGCCGCGGAAGTCGGGCGTGAGCGCGACGGTGACCTGGCGGCGCCGGTCCTCGGTAGTGAACGACCAGGCCTGGTAGGCCAGGGCGTCACCGTCGTTGCCGTACACGCGGATCCCGCACGAGGTGTCCTGTCGGCGCAGTCCCAGCCCGTACGTACGGTCCTTGGTTCCTGGTGTCCGCATGGCGTCGAGCAGGTGGCCGGGCAGGAGGCGTCCAGCGAGCAGTGCGGCCATGAACCGGTTGAGGTCACTCGTCGTGGAGATCATCTCGCCGCCGGCGCCCAGCAGCGACGGATTCATCACGGTGAGGTCGACGAGTTGTCTTCCGGTGGCCCGCTGTATCGGTACGTAGCCGTGCGGGTGCGGCCCCCGCAGGCGCGGGGACGTCCCCGGCACCGAGGTGCCGCGCAACCGCAGGGGTCGGATGATCCGGCGTTCGATCTCCTCGCCGTACGGACGGCCGGTCGCCTTCTCGACGATCTGGCCGAGCAGCAGGTAGCCGGTGTTGGAGTACGCGTAGCCGGAGCCCGGGGGTTCGAACGTCGGCGGATCGGCCACCGCCCGCTGGATCAGCTCGGCCGCGGACCAGGTCCGCAGGCGGTTGTCCAGGAACTCCGGCGCCGGTGGCAGCGGCAGCGCGCGGCGGTAGTCCGGCACTCCACTCGTGTGGTTGAGCAGCTGCCGCACGGTGATCCGGTGACCGCGGGGGACGACACCGGGCAGCCACCTTCCGAGCGTGTCGTCCAACCGCAGGCGGCCCTCGGCCACGAGTTGCAGGACGGTGGTGGCCAGGAACGTCTTCGTGATGCTGCCCATCCGGAAGCGGCCGTGTGCCGGGACCGGCCGCGTCGTGCCCCGCTCGGCGACCCCGCTGGTGCCTTGCCACACGCCGTCTTCGTCACGTACCTCCATCAGCGCGCCCACGGCGCTCTGCGCGGTGATCTCGTCCAGCCCTCCCTGCAACCCGGTGCGATCCGCCGTCCCCGACACGGCGAGCGCGGCGGTCGGTGCCGCGAGCACCGCAACCGCCGTCGCCACCGTCACCAGCACGCGCTGCACGCGCTTCATCCCGGCCTCCCGATCAGCAGTGCTGACGACTCGCATCCGTCCCCGTCGCAGGGCCTGCCATGCGGTCGGCCCCGTGAACAATGAGCTTGCTGGAGCGGCCACTCCGTCGCGATGGGGCTCGTCGCCGTATCCGGTCGGGGGCCAACCCCACCTCCTTGCCGACGACACCGCCTCGACGCTGTCAGCAGCCCGGGGACGAGGCGGTGAGGGACGTTCGGCGTGCGGGGCAGCCGGAATCTCGGCTCTCCGTGGTGGTGACGGTCGTGCTGTGGGCAGCCGCTCCGGCGGTGACCGCGTCTGGGTGTCGCGGAACGGTGTTGCCCACATCAGCGAGTCGCCGGTCGAGCAGGACATGGTCGTCGGGTACGCCGGTGCCGGCGTCGTGGGCGGCATCGTCCTGCTGGTCCTGCGCGCCCGGTACGGGCGCCGCACGGAGGAGGTGGAGCCGGACCACGCCCCCCCCTGTGGGCACTCAAGGGGAGGTGACGGCCGAGTCGGACCCGGCGCCGCGCCGGAGCCTCGACAATCGCGGACGTGCTCGACGCGCGCCCCGGTCGACCGCATGCGGGCCTCTGGGGAGGACCCCTGCACAGCCCTGGCGAGCCCACTCCCGACAAGCCCGGCGCAGCCGTACCGTTGGCCCCATGTGCTGGAGCGCGACAGCCGACCTCATCGCGGGTACGGGCATCACGGCCGTAGGAGTCGCCACCGTGGCCCGGGCGGCCCGACGCCCCCGCGACCTGCCCCTGGCCGCGCTTCCCGTCCTCCTGGGAGTCCACCAGCTGATCGAAGCCGCCGTCTGGCACCACGACGGCGGGACCGGGCCCGCCACCGTCGCGTGGGCCGTCATCGCCCTGCCCCTGCTCCCGCTGTGGGTACCCGCCGCTGTCCTGTGCGCCGCGCCGCCCCGCGCCCACCGCCGCCTGCTCATCCCCCTCGCCGCGGGCATCGCGACAGCGGCAGTGCTCGCGTACGCGCTGGTCACTCGTACCGTAAGCGCCGAGATTCGCGGGCACACGGTCGGCTACGCCCTCGGGCTGTCCCACACGGAGCTGACCATCGCGGGCTATCTGCTCGCCACCATCGGCGCCCTGCTCCTCTCCGGGGACCGCGTCCTCATCCTCCTCGGTGTCCTGACCGCGATCGGGGCCGCGGTGTCCTTCGTCCTGTGGCGGCGGGAGTTCATCTCCACCTGGTGCGCGGCCGCCGCGGTGGCTTCGGTGCTGCTGTACCACTGGGCCGGGCAACGCCACTCCGCCGCCCCGGGAGCGGCGGCTTCCCGGTCGGGCGGTCACCGCTCCCAGCCCCACCGAAGGCCTTGACGTTCCACTGACCGGAACCGCACTGGCAGCCTACGGAGCCTTGGGGCACGGTGAGGGCGCCTCGGTGAACCGGAGTCCCAGGGAGGCCTGGTGCCGGGGTGAGCCTTTGACATCCCGTGCCGCAGGCGCCGGTTCCCGTGATCCGTGATGACGGGAACCGACGGAGCCAAGGAGTCACACATGGACGTGAGACAGCCCAAGCCGGGGTCGCCGCAGGGCGGCGGCGACACCGAGAACCCGGACCGGCGCACCATGCTCATCACCGTGCTCAAGGCGACCGCGGGCGCGGCGGGCGCCACCGCGATGGCCGGGGCCTTCGCCGGGCCCGCGGCGGCGGCAGGACCGAGGCGGAGTCCCGTATCGGTCCGCGCGAGCCAGGCGGACTGGCGGTTCTGCGTGAAGTGCTACGGCCTGTTCTTCCGCGGCTACCCGTCGGACGGCGCGTGCCCGGCGGGCGGCGGCCACGACTCTGCCGGATTCAACTTCAACCTGCCCCACGACGTACCGGAGACGCCGACCGCGCAGCGCAACTGGCGCTTCTGCGACAAGTGCTACGGCCAGTTCTTCTACGGCTACCCGACCAACGGCCGCTGCCCCACCGGCGGCGCGCACCGCATGGCGGGCTACGACTTCGTGCTGCCGCACGACATTCCCGAGAACGGCAAGTCGCAGCGCAACTGGCGCTTCTGCGACAAGTGTTACGGCCTCTTCTTCTACGGCTACCCCACCGACGGCGTCTGCCCCGCCGGTGGCGCCCACCGCAAGGCCGGCTACGACTTCGTGCTGCCGTATCTGTAGCCGGGCACCGGTGGCGAACCGTCCTGGTGCGGGCGCTGCGGGGCGATGCCCGTCGGGGTGTTGCCGTAGCTCGCGGCGGTCCGCACGCCGACAGCGACCAGCAGATCACCGGGCCATGACCGGGCCGGACCAACGTGCCCCCGGTGGCGAGCGGACGGTGCTGCGAGCCCTGGCCTCCCGTCGGGACCGGATCTACCAGGCCGGACGGGATCTGCACATCGCGGAGCGCGATCTGCGCCCGCACTACGAGGACGGCGTCCGCCGGGCCCGGCGGTCCGCGTCGGACATCTGCGGCGGGGAGGCGGAGGCGTTCTTCAGGAGGTCGAAGGCGAGGCCGCTGGAGCGTTCGCCGTGGCCCGTGGCGCGTTGGGCCGCGAGCCAGACGACGACGCGGCCGTCCCGCCACCGGGTCCTGTTGAAGGCGACGGTGACCCGGGTTCCGGTGCGCGTGACCTCCTCCTCGTTGAGGAAGTACGGCCGCCCCGCGTCAAGGCCCTCCCGCAGCAGGGACGTGCGGGGCCGGACCGGGGTGCCGTCCACCTCGCTGGGCATCGCGGCACGCTGGAGTTGCACGTTCCGGCTGTCCCCCGGCACATGGACGGGGATGAAGGGGATCCAGTTCTCGGGGACCGGGCTCGCGATCTCGTAGGTGAGGTCGGCGCGCGGGTCGTCCGCCGGTGGCGGCGGGTGGAGCCTGCGGCGCTGGGCGAGGCTCTCGGCGGCGGCCTCGTCGCCGTTGCGCCCTCCGCCGTGGGCGAGCTGGACCGTCTCCTCGATGCCCCAGACGAGGTTGGCGCTCTCGTCCCGTACGAGCGCCACGCCCTCCAGCGGGGGGCCGGTGGCGACCTTCGGGGTGCCCGGCGGCAGGAGCAGGCCGGTCTCGCCGTCGGTGCCGAGCGTGAACATCGACCAGCGCTGCCAGTCGTGGCGCTCGCCCGTGCCCGCCGGGGTGATCCACCGGCGCTGCCCGAAGACGTCGGTGACCGCGAGTCCCTGGACGGTGGCCAGTGTTCCGGCGGGCACGTCGCAGGGAAGCTGGTACCAGTCGTTGCTGAAGACGAGCGCGAACTCCAGGAAGACGAGCCGGGCCAGGTCGGTGCTGTCCGGGGTGACGGCGGCGAAGTTCGTGTTGCCGTCCTCCACCGCCCACCAGCGCGGCAGGGGCATCCCCGCGAAGCTGACCGGCGCCGGGAACACGGTGCGTGCGGCCGGTACGGGTGCCGGATCCGTGCCGCCGAGCGAGCCGCCGGAGTCGGTGGAGAAGGCGTGCCAGTCGAGTGGGCCGCCCGGGTGCTCGGCGGCCGTGAGGACGCGCTCCCCGCCGCCGGGGGCGGGTGCCGAGATGGCGAAGGAGTGCTCGAGGCGCCTGGCGTCCCAGGTGGCGTTCCCCTGCGGCCGCTCCGCGGTCACCCCGGCCGGGGAGTCGATCAACTGGTCGAACCAGGAGGTCAGTCGGGGTCCGAGCGCGTCCAGGGTCGCGCGGTGCGGGCGGGGCAGGTCGATGCCGTCCGAGGGGTGTCCACCCGCCTTCAGGTGCTGGTACAGCAGGTGCCCGTCCATGCGGCGGCCCGCGAGCGCCTGCAGGGTCGCCCAGACCTCCGGGTGCGCGACCAGCGCGCGGTCGGCCTCGTCCGCGGGGTCGGGCAGCGCGACGGGATAGCGCGCCGTGAACTGCTCGGGCACGTCGTGCGCCCGCAGCACCGGCACGCCGGAGACCAGCTTGAGCCAGCGGCGGCCGAGCGCGAGGCGCAGGTCGAAGGAGATCCGGTCGGCACCGAGGGTGAAGGGCAGGGGCCGGCGTTCGGCGACCGTCTCCAGCGGCCTGTCGGTGGGCAGCGGCTCGGCCGGTCCGTTCCCCGGGCGGAACCGGCTGGGCGTGCTGGTGGTCACGGCGTACCGGGCGGTCACGGGCGAGCCCGCGTCGGCGCCCCGGAACTCGCCCAGCTGCCACTGCCGGGTCAGCAGCCACAGCGCGTCCCGCACCTCCGCGCGCAGCGCGCGGTCGAAGTCGGTGGTGCGCGGCCTGCCTTCGAGCCGGTTCCAGACGCCGACGGCGGGGTGCGCGCGGTCCCGCAGCGCCGCGGCGAGGTCCGCGATGCGTGGCTCAGTCATGGTCGGCCTTCCAGCGGACGTTCGCGATCGACAGATCGGTGCTGATGGTGATCGGCGGGGTGGTCGCCGACAGGAGCGTGGCGGGCAGCAGGTGCGCGTAGGCGCTGTCCTCCAGATGTACGGGCTCCACGGCGCGGGCCCTGGCCATCGCGAAGGTCTCGTGGACCGCGGCCACCAGGTCGGAGGTGTCCCAGGTGCCGGTGCGTACGGGCGGTGCGACGAGGAGCATGGCCTGGGGCGGCTCGGAGTCGGGGCGGTCCACGTCGGCGGTGATCCCGGTGGTCTCCCGCTCGGCGGGGATGACCTCGGTCCACTCGTCGAGGAGCAGTCCGCAGTGCGGCTCGTCCTCGTCCGCGCCGTCGGCGTAGTGCGCCGTGAACAGCAGCCTGTCCTCGGTGATCGCGGCGCCGGGGGCGAACTCCATGCCGAGCCAGTGGTCGTTCTGGCGGTACGGGAGCTGGACGGGAGCCAGCTCGGGCTCCTCGTCGTCGTCGCGCAGGGCGGAGCTGAGCTGCACGGCGCGCTCCCAGAGGCGGGGCGTCTCGCGGACCCGCGCGAGCCCGTGGATCCAGTCGTCGAGCGGGAAGTCCCTGTCCACCGGGGGCCGGGTCAGGTGCTCCAGGAGCTTGCCGCTGTCCCTGCGGGCCTTGGTCCACTCGGCGGTGAGCGCGGCGGGCGGCGTGAACTCGGGTACGACGACGGCCTCGGGGCCGAGCATCGCCCGGAGTGCCTCGGTGCCCGCCGCGACCCGGTCGGGGGCGGTCACCGCCTGGTCGTACGCGGTGAGCGCGGTGTCCGCCGAGGCCAGTCGGTCGGCGATGTCGGTGCGCAGGGCGCGGGTCCGGTCGAGGAGTTCGCGGCCGAAGGCGACGACCCGGTCCTCGACGGGTGTCAGGTCGAGCCCGGCGGGGTCGATGTCGGTGAGCGGCAGCAGGTCGGACACCTCGGCGAGCAGCCCGCTGAGCGTGCTCTTCGCCGTCTGTGCCTGCCGGTTGAGGGCCTGGAGCCGGTTGCGGAAGGTGGTGCGGCGACTGCCGACGATCCCGCGCAGTTGCGCGGGCCTGTTGGGGAGGGGGGTGGTCGGGCGGGTGGTGAGGAGGCGCTCGGCCTGCTGGAGCACGCGGAAGCGTTCGCTGTCGGCGGTGGCGGGCGGCAGCGCGTCGTAGCGGGCGAGCAGCGCGTCGGCGTCGGCCAGTGCCCGTGTCATGCGTGCCGCGGTGGTGGCGACCGCGGCGAGCACGTCGGCGTAGGCGCTCCCGCGCCACTGGACGAGCTCGCCCCAGCCGCTGCGTACCATCCCGAATCCGGACGCCGTGGTGGCGAGCGCGGCGTATCGGGTGAGGAAGCCGTCGATGGCGGTGAGCACCGCGGCCCGCGCCGGCGGCGCGGGCGGGCCGGGGTAGAGCGGTGCGAAGTCGTGGACGTAGTCGGCGGCCTCCTCGTCGAGTGCGGCGAGGGAGGCGCGTACGGCGGCCGGGCGGGCGCGGGGCAGGGACACCGCGTCGTCGGCGGCGCGGTCGACGGGCGCGGTGCCCGCGGCGGGCACGAGGTCGCTGGTGCGCAGGGGCCGCGAGGTGGTCAGCAGGGTGCGCAACGCCCCGATGAGCGGGGAGAGTTCGAAGAAGGTGACCTTGCCGGGGACGCGTGCGGTGTGGCGGATGGTCAGGGCCGTGTCCGGTCGCGGGTGGTCGCGGTCGATGACGGCGCCGATGATCCGGTCCTCCAGGTCGGTCATCGCCTCGGCGCCCGTGGAGCGGACCGTCCACAGCAGGTCGATCGGGTCGAGTCCGAGGTCGTCGAGGGCGATGTTCCGGCTTCGGTCCTGTCCGTTCACCGGGTCGGTCCAGGTGACGCGGGCGACGACGTCGTCCGCGTCCGGCAGCAGCCCCTCCAGCCAGTCGTCGACGGCGGGTTCGGCCTGTGCCCTGGGGGTCGCGCGGCCGTCCGGGCGCAGGCCGGGGCGCAGCCGCAGGGCGAGGCGGTGGGTGAGGGTGGTGCCGCCGCGCGGGGTCTCGACCACGGAGGGCGGGGGCGGGAAGCCCGCCTTGGCGTAGGCGTCGAGGGTCGCGGAGGCGCGCTCGGTGTTCCCGGCGAGGGCCTGGTGGGCGCTTTCGGCCACGGCGAGGTCGGCGAGCGCGTCGTGCACGTCGAGGAGCGCGCGGACTTCGGCGGTCAGGGCCGCGGCCTGGCCCGGGGTGGCGGGGGGCAGCACGCCGTCCAGGCCGAACGGGTAGGTGTCCGGGACCCCGGTACGGGTCACGTGCCGGACCAGGGCGAGGCCGTCCACGACGTTGCGCGCCTCGACCTGTTCGATCGGGACGTGGTCGGCGGGGTCGGGCGCCGTCTGCGGGATCTTTCCGGCGCGCAGCGGGAACTGTGCGCGCAGCGCGGTGACGAAGCGGTCGACCTCCGCCTCGTCGTGCCGGTCGTGCAGGCCGCGTTCGAGCCGGTAGCCGAGCAGCGCGCCGAGCGGCTGGCCCTGCCGCAGGCCGTCGAGCAGGCCGAGCGCGGTCCGCACCCGCTCCGAGCTGAGGTTCACGGCGAAGGTGTCGGGGTGGTCGGGGCCGGCGTTGGCCGTGTATCCGGCGCGCAGGACGGCGGCGGTCCTGGCGTGGCCGGGCGAGGGCGCGTGGACGAAGCCCGCGTTCCGCGGGTCGTGCAGGAGCGGCTCGCCGTCACCGAAGATCTCCGCGAGTTCGCCGGTCAGCTCGACGGGGGTGAGCTGCGCCGCCCAGGGCCGGACGTCCTCCAGCCAGCCGTAGGCGCCGAGGTGCAGGCCCGGGCGGGGCACCGCGCCGCCGTTCGGGCCGAACCGCAGTTCCTCCAGGCGTGCGGTGGCCAGGCCGATGCGCCAGGCGTCGAGCCGGTAGGTGGCGAGGTCGAGGTGTTCGGCGAGGAGCCGCTCCAGGCGGGCCGTGGGCAGGTCGGCGAGGATGCCGAGGGCCTTGATCTGCTCGGCGAGTTCGGCGGTGGCGGGCGTCTTGCCGAGCACGCCCGGGAGGAAGTCGGCCAGGAGCTGGTCGGGGCTTCCCGTCACGGCGCGCTCGGGCGAGTACAGCCTGCGGAAGCGGCTCTCGCTCGGCAGTGCCTGTCCGGGCTCCGGTATCCGTACGTGCACGAACGGCGGGTCGGCGGCGAGTTCGTCGGGCGTGGCCGCACCGGCGGCGACGGCGAGGTCGCGGGCGGCGTCGGCCCAGCCGAGCAGCACCGCGTGCCGCAGCAGCAGGTACAGCAGCGCGGCGGGCGGCGCGTCGTCGGTGAAGCCGCGTTCGAGGCGGACCGCGTCGAGGCTGACGCCCGCTTCGTCGGCGAGCAGGCGCAGGTAGTTGCGGCCGTCGGAGGTGCAGGCGCGTACGGGGTCGGTCTCGGACAGGGGCCGGTCGTCGACCAGGGGGGCGAGGAACGGCTGCTGGGCGTCGGTGAACAGCTTGCGCAGCAGGTCGGGGTCGTGGTCCGGGCCGCCGTCGGGGTGGCCGAGGCGGGCGAGGAGTGCGCGCAGCGGTCCGGGCATGTTCAGGCGGTCGAGCGCGGGGAGGACGTCGGCGCCGCGGCCGCCGAGGTTCTCGCGGTTGAAGAGGTCCTCGACGCTGTGTGCGTACCGCTGGTGGTACTCGGCCGAGGTGGGGTGCAGGGCGAGGATGTCCAGGAGGAGCTGGTGGGGGTCGCCGGTGTCCTCACCGAGGTGGGCGACCTTGTCCGCGGCGGCCTGCCAGTCCTGGGCCGCCGCGCTCAGCAGCCGGTGCAGGCCGCGCAGGTGCGCGGCCGAGTCGGGCCAGGCGAGGCGGGAGAACGCGGTGGTGGGCAGGATGCCGTACGGCTGGCTGCCGATGCGGACGGCCGGGACCGGGCCCCGCCCGGAGACGTGGCGCAGGAAGAAGTCCCTGGTCTTGCGGACGGTCTCGGCGTCGAGGACGGGGTGCAGGGCGGTCTGGAGGAAGGAGCCCCACGTCACGGGCCACAGGGCGGTGTTGGCGGCGCGGGCCTCGCGCTGGTCGGTGCCGTCCGCGTGCGGCATGCCGTCGAGGACTGTGGCCGGGAGGCCGAGGAGTTCGGCGAAGCGCCGGCCGTCGGTCTCGGTGGTCCAGTCGGTGGCCTCGGCGGCCGGTGCCGCGGCCGGGCGCAGGGCCGACTCCGCCTCGTCGGCGTCGCCGCGTCCCGCGGGCAGCCGTTCGGTGTTGTTGGTCGGGGTGCCCTGCGGCAGCAGCGCGTATCCGTCGGGGCCGCGCAGCTGCCGGGTGATCAGGTCGGTGAGCTGCTGCGCTGACGCGAGCGGGTCGGTCTCCTTGCGCAGGCCGAACACGAGCAGCCGGTCGAGGCCGCCGCGCGTGCGGTCGTCCAGCGGGACGCGCAGGCCCATGCCGAGGGCGACGGCGCGGTCGAAGTCGGTGAGCCAGCGCAGTTCGTCGGGGACGTGCAGGGCCCCGGTGACCGGGTTCACGGAGATCTGGTCGGCGGCTGTGGGGTCGGGGCTCACGGGCAGCGTGTCGGGCACGGGCGCGCCGGTCGCGGACAGGACCTGCTCTCCGTCGGCGTAGCCCAGTGCCTGGAAGCGCTCGGGAAGGAGCCGGGCGCGCGCGGCACGGGTCCATGACTCGGGTTCGGTGGATCCCGCCGCGGGGGGCGGCAGCACCAGGAAGGCCACGTGGACGGCGTCGCCCGTGCCGGCGGGCGCCCCTTCGACACCTGCGGGGCGCAGGCCCCTGATGGCGGCGGCCCGGGTGGCGCCGACCGCGGTGAGCAGCGCGGTGTCGGCCTGCCGCAGCAGGTGGCGGTCGCCGTGGGCGCGCCAGACCGCGGTCCAGTAGGCGGAGGTCGGCTGCCGGTCCGCGGCGGCCACCGGCTTGGGGCCCACGACCACGAGCACCGTCGTGCCGGCGGGGACGGCGGTCGGCTCCTCGCCGGGGTTGGCCGGGAGCCGCACGCCGAGGAGCCAGGCCGCCCGCCCGGGGGCGATCCGCCCGGCCAGCTCCAGCTGGGCGGCGCGGAGCGCGGCGGGCTCGCGCGCGGCGGCCCAGCGCGCGGTCCAGTACGCGTCGAGGGCGGCGATCTCGGCCGGTGTGGGCCGGGGCTCGAACTTGTCGACGGCCCACTCGTCGGGGAAGACCCGGATCAGGAGCTCGGTCGGGGTGAAGCGGGTCTCGATCCGTACGGGGCCGAGGAGGACGGGGAAGTCGTCACTGAGCTGCGTGGCGGTCGCCGCTGTGGCCGAGGGCGGGGCAGGGGGTGGCGTCGAGTGCGTCATCGCGGCAGCATTTCCTGTGCGTGGACGGCCACCAGGACCGGCACCTGGAAGAGGATGTAGGCGAGGTCGGCGGAGCTGAGGCCGGCGTGCCAGAGCGGCAGGTTCTCGTCCTCGGCGCGTTGTTCGCGCTTCTCCTGGTCGTCCTCGGAGCCGTCGAAGTGGGCCAGGGGCACGGTGAGGTGGGGGTCGAGTTCGAGGAAGCCGCGCCCGCGCGGGTCGACGTCGGCCCACGACAGGTCGTTCCACACCTCCACCGGTGTCGGCTCGGCGTCGTCGACCCCGAACCTGGGGTCCCCCGGGCGCTCTTTGAGGAGGAAGAACCAGCCCGCGTCGGCGGGTGGGGCGCCGCGTGCCTCGTCGGCGTCCAGGTCGAACCCGAGGAGGGTGATGTCGGGCTCGATCCTCGCCTCGTACAGCGGGAACCGCACCAGTGAGGGCGGCGGCCTCTCCTCGTCGGGAAGGAGCACGGGCACCCGCTCCTGCGTCAGGTCGGGCAGGCCGTCGGTGCCGAGCGGCCACTCGGCCCGCTGGGCGTAGACGGCGGCCGTCGGGTACCTCTTGAGCAGTTCGCCGCGCACGACCAGGACCAGGTCTTCCTTCTGGGGTCCGGTGCCGGCGCGGTCATGGGCGTTCCGGCCGAGCCGTCCGGTGGTCGGCCAGGTGTGGACGGGCGGGATGTCGTAGCACCGCTCGCGCCGCTGCTCGGCGCTCTCCCCCGGCCTGGGCTGTGCGGTGCGGGGGTCCCAGAACTGCCGGAAGGGGGTGCCTCGCTGGTCGGTGGGGTACTCCCGCCAGAGCAGTTCGCGGGCCATCTCGTGGTTGAGTCCGGCGAGGTAGGACTCGATGAACTCGCGGTTGTTGGCGAGCAGGGTGATCGAGTTCTGCGGGAGCAGGTCGAGGTGCGGGACGAACGCGTCGACCGACTGGTCGAGGAGTGCCTGGTAGGTGGGCAGGTCGAAGACCGGGTACGCCATCGCCTCGATGAAGTCGTCGGCGAACGGGCGGAGCCGCTCGGGCAGGCCGACCGAGCCGAGCAGCGTTCTGGGCACGGTCGTGTCGGCGCGCAGTGCGGAGAGCACCGCGCCGGTGGCGGCGGCGACTTCGAGCCGCGTGCGCGGAGCGGCCCTGCCGACCGAGGTGGCGACGTTCAGGGTCTGGTACAGCTCGCGCAGTGCGCCTTTGAAGCGGGCCGCTTCCGGGCTGTCGGTGGTGCCCGTCCTCGGCACCACCGCGTCGCCGATCTCGCGGAGCCGGAAGTCGGGGCTGTGCGGGAGGCTGTCGACCGGGTCCGTCGGTGGCGGGCCGGGGTGCAGTGCGGCGGCGAGCCGTTCGGCGGTGACGAGCCCGGCCGGGGTGGTCTTCACGGGTGCGGCTGTGACCGCCCCGGAGGCGGCGTCCATGCGGGGCACGAGCGCGTCCGGCGGGCGGTCGGGGGTGAAGGGCAGCGTCCGCATCAGGCGCGATCCGGGCCGCGTGATCCGTCGCATCGCCGGGGACAGCGGCGCGCCCGCGACCTGGCTGGCGGCCACCCGGAACCCGACCGCCACCTTCTCCGCCTGCCCGTCGGGCGCCGCGGCCGCGGCGGGGGTCCCGGTGACGGCGGACGTCACCCGCGCGTGCGCGGGCGCGGTCAGACGCAGTGAGCGCCCCGACGCGGCGGCGGATCGTTCCGCCGCCGTGGTGCCTCCCACCGGGTCCAGGTGCTTGGTCTGGAGTACGTGCCCGACCTCGCGCGCCAGCTGCGCGGCGCGGATCCGGGCGTTGGCGGCCAGGACGTCCCCGACCTGTTCCCAGGCGGCGCCCATCAGCTCTTCCTGGCGTGCCTGGACGACCCGCGTACCCCACTGCGCGGCGGCGCGGAAGCGCGGGTCGAGGTTGAGCCGGTGGACCCAGTTGCGGTTCTCGGGCGCGGGGACGGGGGTGCCGTCCTGGCGGGTGAGGAGCCGGGGGGTGAGGGCGTGCCACCTGCCGTACAGCGAGGGGGTGAGGATCGGGTCGGGCTCCGCCGCGGGCGGCGGCGCGTCGAGAGGCGTCGCCGCGAGCGCGGCGTGCGCCGCGGCCGGAGTGTGGCGCTGGTAGTCGTCGGCGAGGTTGAGCAGCGCGGCCAGGGCGCTCTGGAAGGGGTGCGGGTACGGGACCGCGGGCGGCGGCCGGTCGTGGAAGTTGTCCCAGTTCTCCGCCTCGTCGGGCTCGGTGCCCGGCGGCTGCGGCACCTTGAGCGCGCCGCCCATCGGCAGGACGCCGCCGAGCGCCACGGGTGTCTGGATTCCGGGCAGCCCGAGGCCGGGCGAGCGGTGGACGTCGATGTCCCGGCGCCCCACGCGCGGGTCGGGCCGCTGGGGGCGAAGGAGCCGGACGAGGGATTCGAAGTCGCCGGTGCTGCCCGTGGTGAACTGCCAGCGGTGGTAGTACGGCAGGTGCCCCGAGGCGGGCCTGCCCGCGTACGGCGGGCCCCAGGCCAGGTACACGGCGCCGGGCGAGCCCGCGGGGTCGAGGCCGAGCCCGGCGAGGCGACCGGTCTCGAACGCCGGTACCAGGAACGCCTCGTAGGCCGTGTCCGGGCGCAGCCTGCGCGGGCACATCAGCCGCGAGCAGGCGTCGTCGGCGTGGGTGCGGAGCACCTCGGCGAGCGCGGCGAGGGCGGGTGCCGTGCTGTCGGAGGCGACGGGGCCCGTCAGCGAGCCGTTGACGTGCACGTGGGCCCAGGCGCCGAGCTGGTCGGGCCGGGGCAGGGTGGCGGCGGTGTCCCGTACGGCGATCACGGGCAGCGGCCCGCTGCCCTGGGGGCTCTCGGTGAACTCCGGTGCCGTGCCGTCCGCCGGGGCCTGGGCGGCGAGGACGACGAGGGCGAGCCAGGGGGTGAGGCGCTTGGTGGCGTCGTCGGGCGGGGCGGGGCTGTAGCGCCAGGGGAAGTCCTCGTCGCAGAACTCGATGTGGGCGAGGTAGTTCGGCTCGTAGTTGGTGGTGCCGGGCCGCGGTTCCCTGCGGGAGATCGCGCGGGGGTCGACGCCGGTCACGTCTCCGGGTCCGTAGAGCTGGACGCTCCGCTCGATCTCCTGTGTCAGCGGCCCGCCCTCGAGGGGCTCGCCGGAGATCCGCAGACGGACCGGCAGGCTGGCGCGCGCCGAGGTCCCTGGGTCGCCCGCGATGCGGGTGGCGATCCCGGCGCGCAGCCAGGGCAGGAAGGAGTACGCGTTCGTGGTCACGAGGCGCCCCCGCCGGTGAAGACCTCCGTGCTCGCCGTCAGTTCGGGCAGGGCGGGGTCGGCGGCGGCCGCCCCGGTGCGGGCCGTGCCTCCGGTGACCAGGACCTTCCCGCCCGGCAGCGGCGCGGCGGCGAACGCCCACCGGCCGTCGGCGAGGCCCGCGACCGGGGACCAGGTGTCCGCGACCGAGTCGTAGAGGAGGGCGCTGCGGTAGCCCGCCTCGTCCGTGTCGTCGGCGGCGCCCCCGACGACGAGGACCCCGCTCGGGCCGAACGGGAGCGCGCGGTGCAGTGCGCGTCCCGAGGGCATGTCGGCCGCGGGCTTCCACGCCCCGGCGGCCAGGTCGTACAGCTCGGCGGTGCGCTGGCTGAACGGGTCGAACACGCCGCCGCCGGGCGCTTGGGGCGCGAGGCCGCCGGTGACCAGGACCGTGGTGTCGGAGAGCCTGGTGGCCTGGTGGTGGCTGCGGGCCGCGCGCAGGCTTCCGGTCGGGGCCCACTTCTTCGTGGTGGAGTCGTACAGCTCGCAGAAGGCGAGGGCGGGTTCGTCGGCGCTGCCGACCGGTGCGGTGCCGCCGCAGACCAGGACGGCTCCGTCCGCGAGCGCCAGGGCGGTGTGTCCCGTGCGGGCCTCCGTCATGTCGCCGGCCGCCGACCAGGTGCCCGCCGCGGGGTCGTAGAGCTCTGCCGTACGCAGGGCCTTGGCGCTCTGGGGCGAGCGGAACGTGGTGCCTCCGGCGACGAGGACCTTGCCGTCGGCGAGCAGGACCGCGCTGTGGCCCGCGCGGGGTCCCGCCATGGCGCCGCTGGTGGTCCAGGCGCGGGTCGCCGGGTCGTACAGCTCGGTCGTCGCGAGGGCGGGGGCGCCCGGTGCGGGGCCGCTGGTGCCGCCGGTGGCGAGGACCTTCCCGCCCGGCAGGAGGGTCAGGGTGTGCAGTCGGCGGGGCGTGTTCAGGGCTCCGACCGGGAGCCAGGTTCCCGCGGCGGCATCGTGGACGGCGGCATGGCTGACGGCTGCCGAGGTGCTGTCGGCGCCCCCCGCGACCAGGACGGCGCTTCCGCCCGCGATCGGCACGGCGTTGTCGTGCTGCCCGTACCAGGTGGCGGCCCGGGGCAGGCCGGGAGCGGGCGTCCAGGACCCGGTGGCCTGGGGGGAGGTGGTGGTCATCGAGGCTCCTCGGGTGCGCCGTCCGTACGGGTGGTGGACCGGTCCGCGGGCGGGGAGCCGGTCCGGGACGTGGTCAGGGGATCAGTGCCTCCGCCGTGGCCGTGAGCTGGAGTGGTTCGGGTCCCGGCGCGGCGGGGCCGGCCGCGGCGATGCCTCCGGTCACCAGGACGCGGTCGTCGGCGAGTTCGGCCACGGCCGTGGCCCACCTGCCCTGGGCGAGGCCCGCGAGCCGCGTCCAGGTGCCCGCTGCCGGGGCGTACGCGATCACGCTGCGGAAGCCCGCGGTGAAGCCGGG
This sequence comes from Streptomyces sp. YIM 121038, assembly GCF_006088715.1. NCBI lineage: Bacteria > Bacillati > Actinomycetota > Actinomycetes > Kitasatosporales > Streptomycetaceae > Streptomyces > Streptomyces sp. YIM 121038. Next base: position 9,947,097 of record NZ_CP030771.1, on the reverse strand, counting down.
GCCCGTGGTGCCTCCGATGATCAGGACGTCCCCCGCGCGCGTGCGCAGCGCGCGGTGCCGGGCGCGGCCGCCGGGCAGGGGGGCCGCGGGGGTCCAGGCACCGGTGACCGGGTCGTAGAGCTCGGTGGAGGCCAGGGCACGCGGGCTGAACGTGCCGTCCGCGGCGACGGCGGGCTCGCCGCCCGTGACGATGACCCGGCCGTCGGGCAGCAGGGTCGCCTGGTGTCCCTTGCGGGGTGTGTGGAGGCTGCCGGTCGGGGTCCAGGTGCCGTCGGCCGGGTCGTACAGCTCGCAGTGGGCGAGGGCCGCTTCGCCGGTGCCGCCCGTGGGCAGCGCTCCGCCCGCGACGAGGACCCGGCCGTCGTGCAGGAGGACGGCCTGGTGGCCCGTGCGGGCGTCGTTCATCGGCGCCGTGGCGGTCCAGGCCCGGGTCGCGGGGTCGAACACCTCGGCGGAGCGGAGCGCGCCGAAGCCGTGCCCGCCGCGGGCGGCGCTGCCTCCGGCCGCGAGGACCCGGCCGTCGGGCAGCGGCGTCGCGGAGTGCGCGAACCTGGCCGCGGCCATCGGGCCCGACACGGACCACGTCGCGGCGGCCGGGTCGAACACCTCGGCGGAGGCCAGGGGCGCGGCGTCCGTACCCCGGCCTCCGGCGGCGAGGACCCTGCCGTCGGGGAGCCGGGTGGTGGTGTGCAGGCGGCGGGGTGCCGCCAGCGCGGCCGAAGCCGACCAGGCGTTGGCGGTCGGGTCGAAGAGCGCCGTCGCGCCGAGTGCCGTGCCCGTCGGGCCGGACCCTCCGGCGATCAGTACCTTCCCGGTGGCGAGGACGACGGTGTCCGCCTGGCCGGCCGGTGCGGGCAGCGTGCCCGCGGGCGCCCAGGTGCCGGGCACGAAGGCGGGCACGGCCGCCTCGGACGTGGGGATGACGTGCAGCAGGCCGTCGAGCGCCGGGTCGGCGGCGACGAAGTCGGCGAGCGCGTCGGCCGCCGTGGCCTGGCTCCGGAAGTCCACCGGAGCGCCCGTGGACCTGCGGCCGAGCGCGCGCGGCGGCAGCGCGGGCACGTTGCTGCGCACGTACGCGACGACGAACCGCTGGTCGGCGACGCGCACGGTGTCGGCCGTCGCGAACGGCTGGCGCAGCAGCGCCTCGCGCCGGGACAGCGGCGACCTGCTGGTGCTGCTCCCCTGGAGCAACCCGTCGAACACGGCGGGGCTGACGCTGTGGAACCGCTTGGTGCGTGCGGCGGACAGCCGCGCGGGCGGCTCGGTGCGCGGGCCGTCGGGGCCGGAGGCGCCGTGCACTCCGTTCGTGGAGGGTGCGCTGTCGATGATGTGCAGCTCGTAGCGCGCGCTGCGGCGTACGACGCGTGCGGATGCCAGGGCGCCCGTGGCGGCGGTGAGCTCCAGGCCGGTGTCCTGGGTCTCGTACGCGGGACTCGACAGCTTCGCCGCGTCGGTCATGTCCTGGTACTGGGCCATGGCGAACTTGTCGCCGGTGTCGGAGATCCGCACGAGCCCGCTGTCCGGCGCGGGCGCGACGGTGAAGCGCCTGCCGTCGGCCGCGCGCCGCGGGCCGACCTTGTCGAGGCGCACGTTGAGCGGCAGCGCCCGCTGCTGTACGGACAGGGTGCCCAGGGGGTGCAGCACCAGGTCGTCGGACGGGGGGAGCCTGCGGAGGCTGACCAGCGGCTTGCCGCTGCCGGTGGGCAGGCGGGTCTGCCAGCCCTCGGTCTTGCGCAGTTCGGCGGCGAGCAGCGGGAGGACCAGGAGGGGCGGCAGGGTGGTGACGGCGTTCTCGCCCCAGGTGATGTCGAAGTTGGCGGAGACGGAGAAGAACAGGAACCCGATGGATCCCTTGCCGCGCGCCCGCCAGGGGGCCGGGCCCTCCAGCTGGAACCGCAGGTCGATGCTGAACACACCGACCCCGAACGCCTTGAGGGAGACCTCCGCGCTGATGGCGATGGCGAACCGGAAGGGGTTGAACTGGAACAGCGCGTCGAAGCTGAGATGTCCTTCGACGCCGAACCCGCCGACGCCGAGCCGGAGTTCTGCCTTCGACCCGAACTGGGCGGTGTTGCTGGTGAGGGCGAAGTAGCCGGAGACGCGGATCAGTTGCCTGTCGCGGTGCAGGATGTCGATCGACACCCGCTCGGGCACGGCGAAGGGCAGGGCCGGTGCCTTGTACGAGGGGTGGAAGCCGCCGACCGTGAGCACCAGGTCGGGGTTGTCGCCCCAGGCGACCAGGACGCCCATGCCCCCGTCGAGGGGCATGGTCAGTACGTGCGAGTCCACGAGGCGGGCCTCGAACCACAGCCGGTTCTTGCCGGGTTCCAGTGCGCCGAAGAAGTCGACGCGCAGGTCGAGGAGGGGCAGTTTCGTGTTCGGCAGCGTGGCGCGCAGGGTGCCGAGGACGGAGAGGTTGCCGGGGATCTCGATGATCAGTGCGAGGGAGATGCTCACCAGCGTCGGGGTGCCCCAGCCGATCCTGGCCATCGGGCCGATGAGGAACGTGCCGGCCTCCGGCGGGAAGAACGCGTTCAGGTCGGACAGGACGCGCGGCGCGTTGGCGATCACGTCGCGCGGGAACATCACGGACTCGATCGAGCCCGTGCGGATGCCCTCCGCGAGCGCCTGGAGGTTCATGCCGCGGTTCAGCCCGATCAGGCCGCCGACGGCGAGCAGGGTGAAGCCGTAGCCGAGCTGGATGCCCTCGCCGAAGTCGGCGGTGACCACGATCAGCAGCGAGAACCCCTTCGAGCCGTCCGGCATCCGGGTGCTGACGAGGCCGATGGCCTTGAGCTCCAGGAGGTCGGCGAACTCCAGCTCCATCGCCCCGGCGTACTCGCCGCGCGCGAGGTCGAAGGCGAGGAAGCCGCCCCCGCGCACCACGCCCGTGTCGATCGAGAGGCCCGCGCCGCCGGGCGGCTTGAAGCCGAGGGAGACGTCGAGCGGGCCGAGGTTCCCGTCCTGCCCGGGGCGTCCGTCGAACAGGGCGGTGAGGCCGACCCTGTCCACCACTGCGGTGACGGGGCCCAGTGCGGCCGTGAACGTCGCGCCGACACTGACCGGCACGGACCCTCCCGAGGGGGTCACGGAGACGGTCAGGCTCTGGATCTCGACCGGCCCGAGCCGTCGGCGCACCGGGATCTGGAGGTCCAGGTTCGACGTGCCGCGGAAGTACGGTCCTTCGCGGTGCGAGACCCCGAGGGTCAGGTCGCCGCCGACGGCGAACCCGTCGGCCGGAACCACTGCGGCGAGGAATCCGTCGGCGTCCTCCCCCGGCCGGAACACGAACTCCAGGCCCGTGAGGTCGAATTCGGCGAAGACGTCCACGTCGTCACCGTCGATCCGGACGCCGCCGGTGCCCGCGAGCGCGCGGAACTGGAGCCGGGTGCCGTCGGGCGTACCGAGGAGCAGCACCGGCGCCCGGTCGGCGACCATGCTCTCGGCCGTGACCTCGATGGCGCCCTTGGCGTGCACGGGGGCGCCGCCCGACGCGAAGCCGGTGATCACGTCCACGCCCTCGCCGGGCCGGGCGAGGAGCGCCACCCCGCCCTGGAGGTCGAGGCCGCTGCGCACCGTGATGGCGATGCCGCACGCCAGCTCGAACCGGACCCCGAGCGAGCCGGTCAGCGAGGGCAGCAGCGCGAGGCCCGGCGCCCCGCCCGGGGTGGCCGGGGGCACCCGTACGAGCCGCACCGCGCCGCGCGCCCGCGCCTCCTCCTCCCCCACCGCCTGGTCGAAGGCGATGAAGGTGAGCGCGGTCGCCGTCGGGCCCAGCGGGTCCGTGCGCGGGCCCTGCACAGCGGTCTCCGCGCCTTCGGACAGCTGCGCGACGCGCACGTCGAAGCCCATGCCCAGGAAGAGGTTGTCGAGCTGGGAGGCCAGCTCCGCGAAGTCGAGGTCGGGCCCGCCCCAGCCGTACGCGTTCTTCAGCACGAGCGACGGATCGTCGAGCACCTTGGGGACGTCGGTCACGTCGAGTGTCATGCGGGTGTGGGAGGGGCGGCTGCCCGTGGGCGGCACGTAGGCCGCCTTGATGACGCCGAGCGCGCGCAGTCCGAACCCGACGGACGGATGGAAGCGTTGCAGGTACGTGATGACCAGGTGGTCGAGGAGCTGGCGGGGGAACTGCTCGCGGAAGCCGTCGGCCCGCAGGTGGGGCGGGATGGCCGCGTCGGGCGCGTCGGCGATGGCGCGGATCGCGGTCACGAGGCCCTGTACGGCGGCGAGTACGCGGGCCGCCTCGTCGGCGGAGGCGGCGGCGCTCGCCCTCTCGGGCTTTCCGGGTGCCGGGGTGCGGAGCCCGGGCCCGCCCTCGTTGAGTCCGCCGTCGCCCAGCAGGCGGCGCAGGCTGTCGTACAGCGTGTCCGTGGTGGTGCCGAGCGCACGCAGCGGGGCCGGGGGGTCGTCGACCGTCCAGCCGAGCTGGTGGAGGAGGCCGATGAACGCCTGAGGGGAGGCGACGGCCTCCCGCAGGGGCAGCAGTGCCTGCCCGATCTCGGCGAGGAGCTTGTCGAAGGTGCCCTGGTCGGCCATGTCACGCCCTCGGGTACTGGTGCGCGTCGAGCGGGGCGTGCTGGGCCGGGTCGATGAGATTGACGATCAGCCATTTGCAGAGGAAGCAGAACACGCCCCGCAGGTCCGCGTCGTTCGTCGTGCCTCTGTCCTGGCCGCGCATTTTGCATTCGCCCGACGCCCGGTAGAAGCCGCCCGCGAAGTGGTTGCCGCCTTCGAAGATCCCCACCATCTGGTAGGCGAACTTCGGTGGCACGAAGCCCGGCACGTTGATGGGGAGATCTGTTTCCTCTTCCTTCTTCCCGAAGGGCTTCGTCGTGTCGCGGTTCCGGTTCAGCGGGCCGTGGCTGCGCTGGTTCGCGGGACTGGGGTCGGCGACGAAGTCCCGCACCGCCTTGTCCACCACGAAGACCGGTAGCCCCGAGGGGTCCGTCCGCTGGACGAACACCACCGAGCCCTTCTTGAAGACCGGGATCGCCGCGACGGGCCCGGAGGTCTGGAGGAAGAGGGTGCCCTGCTTCTCATCGGGCCTGGACGCGATGGTCAGATTGGTCAGCATGTCGGCGGGTGCCGCCGACAGCGGCAGCTGCCGGTTGTCCGCGCCGGTCGTGAAATTGCGCACCGTCACCTTGGCGTTGTCCGTGAACGCCTGGACCCACTTCCCCATGTCGGCGGTGCCGACCGTGACTTCGAAGATGTCGGGCAGCAGCGTCTGAGACGGCTTCAGGAGCTTTCCGGATATCCGCACCCGGGGAACCGCGAACCACTTGATGCGGCCGGGGTTGAGTTTTCGGTCCTGCGGCGGCGCTCCTTGGTGCAGGAAGCTGAGCTTCGCCAGGTTGTCGAATATCACGTCGTGGAAGGGGTCGTTGTCTCCCTGCCGGTCGCCGCCGAAGTCCTCGTACTCGTCCCCCAGGTTGAAGGAGTGGGCGAACTCGTGGGCCACCTTGTTGACGAGGTGGTCGATGTCGGTGACCCCCAAGGGCTCCTTCGCCACGACGGGCGGAGGAGGAGTCCTCGTCATGACCGGTCTGGTCCCCGACGCCTTGGTGAACTCGACCTTCCCCTGCCTGCCCACGGTCGAGGCCGTCATCGTGCCTTTGTTGAAGGCCGTGCCGCCCAGGAGTGATTCGTACGCGATGATCGCTACCATCCCCCGGCTCTTGCGGAAACGGGTGTCGTCGGGAACCCAGTTCTGCCCGATGGGGAGGTTCGGCGGCTCCGCGAGCCGAAGCCCCGCCAGATAGCCGAGAACCGCATTTCCCGGGTTCGCCGCATTGCTGTCCGCGTACACCTCGGGGGCGTGCCGCCGTGGATCGAGTTCCAGCGTCTGGTGTCCCGCGACCCGGTAGAACTCGTAGACCCGGTCGATGAACTCCTTCAGGCGCGGGGCGTTCGGCGCGTCGCCGGCGGGCGGCTGGACCGCGGGTTCCCCCTGGCCGTGGAACCTGCCACCGTCGGCCCACCGGCGGCCGAGGTACAGGCCGTAGAACGTGTCCGACGCCTGGAGGAACCCCTCCGACTGGTGCGCCTTCCACGTCTCGACCACCAGGTCGCTCGCCCTGCCTTCGGCGAAGTCCGTCAGGCTCTGCGTCTTCCACAGGTCCCTCAACTGCTGCGGAGAGCGGTTCTCGCCGCGCCGGGGCAGACCCACGCGCTCGACCAGCTCCTGCACGCTGTAACTGTTGGGCGGAAGGCCCCGCGGGTCGGACTCGGGAATGCGGCGGCCGGTGAGATCAACCCCGTTTCCCGCCGCGCTCACGACGCGGGGGCCGCAGGTGACGAGTTGCTGCTCGGAGGGTTCGAACGAAGAGAAGACGTTGAAACTCTTGCTCAGCAGCGGGTAGGGCTGATGTCGCGGCTTTTCGAACATGTCGCGGACGGTGCGCTGGACGATGCGGTCGAACAACTGGGCGTCCTGGGCCCGGAACCCCTCCGCGATGAAGACCATGTTGCACTGGTCCTCATGGTTCGCCACGTCCGTGGCCCTGACCCGGGTGAGTGTCGTCCGGGATTTCGCGTAGTCGACCACGCGCACCGGAAGGACATGGGCTTTGTCGGTGCCCTCTTTGCGGGTGCCCTCTTTGTGGGCGCCTTTGAGTTCTCCCGTGATGATCACGGGAGTCGTCGTCTCCGCCGCTCCCCGCAGCCTTCCCCCCGAAGAGATCACCACGTCCGAACTCGGTGATTTCAGCTCGATGTAGTCATGCCCTGTGATATCGCCGACCAAGTCCGTACCGGCTGCGGAGTCGTTGCTGAACTTGGCGTAGAGCGACGGCTGGGCGTGCGCGAACTTGCTGTCCTTCGCTGTGGTCATGGAGGTGTTCCCGAACCACCAGTCCTCGATCTCCTGGTGCACCTGGAGTCTGCCCACCACCACACCGAACCCGCCGCCGACGGTGATCTGGAAGAGATAGACCCCGGGTTCCTGAGCTGTCACGACTCCCTGACTGTTCACCGTAGGGAGCCTGTTGAGCCGGTCTCCCACGGAATGGTGCGGCGCGAAGAAGTGGAATGTGCTGCCCTGCGTCTGTTCCGTCAGTACGAATGGCTGGGGTGCGGCCTCGGTGAAAGTGCGGCTGAACACCTGGATCTTGAGCGGGAGGTCGCCGCTCAGCACAAGGTGCAGATCGAGGTGCGGAAAGACGGGAAGATCCGCGGTGATAGGAACCGTGCTGGCCATGGTTACTCCCACCGGTCGATCCCCGGGCAGCGAAGGGGTCCGATCGTCCCACCGCCCCCAGATCAAAGAAAGAGCGAATGCAGCATGGCTGGAAAGATGTGACGGAGAGGCCGAAAACCGCCGTTCCCGGAATTTATGACTCCAACCGGAATAGAACACTTACCCGGTTGGCCGTGACGGGTGGGTCGCTTCCGCCGGTACACCGCAATGCCTGAAGGAACAGTCCCCGGACCGGCTCCCGAAGGACGGAGAGCCCCGCCGCGTAGCGTCGTCGACAAGCACGCCCATCGCGCCCCGCGCCGGGCCTAGCGGGAGAGCCGACTCGGCCGCCGCCAGGGATGACTCCTCGCAGAAGTGGTGGGCTTGACCTGGCCAGAGGTCGGTGGCGGGCACGAGGCCGCCGGGTGGCGGGACGTGGTCGGTCGCGTCCTCGCACGCGACAAACCCGGCGACGTCGGCGATCATCCCCGGGATACTGGTCTCCCATGGATGAGGTCAATGTCGTCGTCGCCCATTCCGAGCGCGCGACCCTGCGCGTCGGTGACGTGTTCTTGAAGGTGGACGCCGATCAGGCGCGCGTCGACGCCGAGGTCGAGGCGATGTCCCTCGCGCCGGTCCCCACCCCCGAGGTCCTGTGGCGCAAACCGCCCGTGCTCGCGATCGCCGCGCTCCCCGGAACGACGCTGGGGCGCCTCGGCGGGCCGTCGACCGGGTCGCCCGCGGCGTGGGCCGCGGCGGGCGCCGCCATCCGCACGTTGCACGACGCGCCACTGCCACCCCTGCCGGGCCGGGCCGGACGGAGCGTTGACGCGCTGGCGGCGGAACTCGACGACGAGTGCGAGGTGCTCGTGGCGAACGGCATCCTGCCCGCCGACCTGGTCACCCGCAACCGCCAGGTCGCCGAGGCCGCGCTCCGGCCGTGGACTCCGGCGTTCACCCACGGCGACCTGCAGATCGCGCACGTCTTCGTCGACGGCGGCGAGGTCACCGGCATCATCGACTGGTCCGAGGCGGGCCAGGGTGACGCCCTGTACGACCTCGCCACCTTCACGCTGGGACACGAGGAACACCTCGACGACGTCCTCGCCGGATACGGCACCGACATCGATCTCGACGTGCTCCACGCGTGGTGGTCGTTGCGAAGCCTGCTGGCCGTTCGCTGGCTGCTCGAACACGGCTTCGCCCCCTTCGCGCCGGGCTGCGAGGTCGACGTGCTGAGGTCCCGGATGTGAGGCCGCGCGGGCCCGACTACTGCGGCACGGCGAGGTTTCCCGTCATCCGGCCAGGTCCAGCCATTCCCCGACCGCCAGCACGCGTGCGCGCCGTCCGGCGTGTGTGCGGAACTCCTTCTCCGGGTCGGAGACCTCGACGTAGCCCGGGATCTTGTCCGGCTGCTCGGTCTCGTAGTGGATCGGCACCGCGTACCGGGCGTCGAGGATCTCCGCGGCCGCGGCGGCCTGCCTGGGGTCCAGCGCGGCGGGCAGCGGGCTCGGCGGCTGTAGGTGCGGTGCGTCGACCACCGCGCCGTTGGCGGGCAGGAACACCGCGTCGAACGGGCTGAACCGGCGCGCGACGAGCCACCAGTAGCCGTGGAACATCGTGTCGCCGCCGTGGAAGACCCGCTGCCCGTCGGCCTCCACCACCCAGTTCAGCTGCGGGTCGCCGAGGCCGTCGACGGCGGGGACCGCGGTGACGCGGAACGGCCCGACTTCGCGGGCGGCCCAGGCGTCCACGACTTCGGGGGCCAGTTCGTGCAGGACCAGCTCCCGCTCGGCCAACAGCGTCGTCACGTTGTCCACGTCGTCGCCGTGGCCGGGCGCCGGTCGCAGCACCGGCGCGCCCGGCGTCAGCACGTCCGCGAGCGCGGCCGCATCGGTGTGGTCCCGGTGCAGGTGGGTGACCAGCGCGGCGGCGGCCTTCCCGCTCGGCACCGTGAGGCCCTCGCCGGGCCTCCACCCCGTGAACAGCGGTGTCAGGTCCCGCACATAGTCGATCACCAGGCGCTCACCGCCCGCCTCCATCTCCAGTCCGGCCCAGCCCAGTCGTCGCACCCGCATCGCGCACTCCTTCGGTCCCGTGGTTGCCGTTTTGCCGTGGCTGCAGTAGCTGCAGTAGCTGCAGTAGCTGCCCCGGAATTTAGCGTACGAGCGTTCTCTAAATCAATAGCGAACGGCCGTGCGCTATCCTCGGCGCATGTCACCACGCCGTTCAGCGGCCGAAGCGCAGGCCACCAGGGGCCGGATCCTCGACCGTGCCGCCGAGATCGCCTCCGAGGAGGGCCTTGACGGCATCACCATCGGCCGGCTCGCCGAGGAGCTGGAGATGAGCAAGTCCGGGGTGCACAAGCACTTCGGCACCAAGGAGACGCTGCAGATCTCCACGCTGGACAAGGCGTTCGTGGACTTCTGGCACCGGGTGGTCGAGCCCGCGCTGGCCGAGCCGCCGGGCCTGCGGCGGCTGCGCGCGGTGTGCGCCAACTCCGTGGGCTACCTGGAAGCGCCGCTGCTGCCCGGCGGCTGCCTCATGACCGCGGCGCTCACCGAGTACGACGGCCGCCCCGGACGGGTCCGCGACGCGGTGGCCGAGGTGTGGTCGCGCTGGCGGGACCAACTGCGGGCGGACCTGACCGCGGCGGTGGACCACGGCGAGCTGCCCGCCGAGTTCGACATCGACCAGGCGCTGTTCGAGATCGTCGCCGCCGGGCTCGCCCTCAACGCGGCCATGCAGCTCCAGCACGACCGGGCGGCCGCGGACCGCGCCCGCCGCGCGATCGAACGGGCCCTGGACCAGTCGTGACCACACGTACCATCTGATCCACAGGAGGTCTGCACATGGCTGAGCTGTACCCGCCGATCGAGCCGTACGAGAAGGGGATGCTCGACGTCGGTGACGGCAACCTCGTGTACTGGGAGGTCTGCGGCAACCCGGACGGCAAGCCCGCGCTCGTCGTTCACGGTGGTCCGGGGTCCGGGTGCGGGACCGGGGCGCGCCGGTACTTCGACCCGGACCGGTACCGGGTGGTCCTGTTCGACCAGCGCGGCTGCGGCCGCAGCACACCGCACGCGAGCGACCCCGCGACGGACATGCGGCACAACACCACGCAGCACCTGATCGCCGACATGGAACGGCTGCGGGAGCACCTGGGCATCGACCGCTGGCTGCTGTACGGCGGCTCGTGGGGCTCCACGCTGATCCTGGCGTACGCCGAGACGCACCCGGAGCGGGTGTCGCAGATCGTCATCGCCGCCGTCACCACCACCCGGCGCTCCGAGATCGACTGGCTCTACCGAGGGGTCGGCCGGTACTTCCCCGAGCAGTGGGAACGCTTCCTCGCCGGAGCCCCGGGCACCCCGCGAGACGGTGACGTCGTCGCGGCCTACGCGCGCCTCACGGAACACCCGGACGCCGCGGTACGGGAGAAGGCCACCGCTGACTGGTGCCGCTGGGAGGACGCGGTCCTGTCCGGGGAGACCGACGGCGCCTCCAACCCGTACGGCGACCGTCCCCCGGTCGCGCGACTCGCCCTGGTCCGCATCTGCGCGCACTACTTCTCCCACGGCGCGTTCCTGGAGGAAGGCGCGCTGCTGCGCGACGCCCATCGCCTGGCCGGTATCCCTGGCGTACTCATCCACGGCAGGCTCGACATGGGCGGACCGCTCGACACCGCGTGGGAACTCGCCCGCGCATGGCCGGACGCGGAACTGACCGTCGTCGATGACGCCGGTCACCTGGGCACCGATCGGACACGCACCCACGTACTCCGGGCCCTCGACCGATTCGCTCACGGCCGCGCCCGCTCCCGGTACGGTACCCAGGACGAGTCGAGACCAGGAGCGGGTGAGAAGTGACGGCAGGCACGGTCCGGGCGCGCGGGCCGAAGGCCGGCGGCGCGGGCGCGCCGCGGTGAACACCGCGGCAGCGGCCGCGCTGCTGCACCTGATCGCGGCCGAGCCCACGCTGCTCGCCGCGGCACCCGATGACGTGTCCCGGCCCGCGCTGGCCCGCCGGGCCCGCGACGGGGGCCATCCGTGCCTGGGATGCGGCCACCCGGCCACCGCCGCGGTCATCGTCAACTCTTCCGCGGCGGGACCGCGGTGGCTCGACCTGTGTTCCGCCTGCTGGCACGTCGTCCAGCAGGCCAACGAGACCCCGCACTGACCCGCCCGGTCGGGGCGCGCGACCGTGCGCGGGGGCCCGGGTCATGAACGTCCGAGTGCGGAGAAGCGGCGCTTGGGCGCTATCGCCGGATGACCGAGCGGATCCAGGAGAGCTGCTGGGACACCTCTCCGGCCTCGGCGCTCTTCTCCCGGTCGGAGCCGTTGAAGACGCCGATGAGGGTTTCCTTGCCGCGCGGGCCGATGGTCATCACCGGGCCTCCGGAGTCGCCTCCGGCGGGAATCCCGGTCACCTTCTTCATGCAGAAGTCGGGGCCGCCCGGTGCGGTGTGGCCCGCGCACAGGGGGTCGTCGGCCCGTACGACCTTCAGGTCCGACTGCTTGAGGACGCGGGACTGGCAGGCGCTCTCGTCCGTGGTGCAGGTGGCGCCCCAGCCGTACTGCCGCACGATCTGGCCGCGGTGGACGCCGACCTTGGACAGGCGTGCCGTGGGAACGTTCATCGGCGCGACCTTGATGAGCATCATGTCGGCGTGCGCGCTGCCCACCCGCTTGCGGGGAATGGGGCGGACCGTCTTGCCCTTGCGCATGTCGAGGTTGCCCACCCGGAAGGAGATCCGCTTGTCGGCGACCGGCTGCGCCTGCTCGTAGAAGCAGTGCGACGCGGTGAGGATCCACTGGCGGCTGACCGCCGTCCCGGTGCACGCCGGCTTGCCGTCGACGAGCATGCGTACCGCCCACGGGCCGTAGGTGCTCTTCTTCCCGCCGATGACGGCGAAGGCCGGGGGCGATGACATCACCGAGCCCGCGACCAGCGCCAGGGCGGTCACCAGCAGTACACGAATGCGACGCACCAGAACAACTCCTCTTCCTCTTAGGGGTACAGCCGTACAGATAGTGAGAGACCCCGCCGAGCAAAAGCGTTCCGCGCAAGCCCTACGACTTCAGGGCAGCAGTATGGCAGGCTCCGGTTCCCGGCCGAGAGCGTGTTGGCGCCCTCGGACCTCAGGCGAAGGTCCGGAACGCGATCCGCCCCGGCCGCCGCCGTTGGGGGCGGGCGGCGGCCGGGGGTGTGTCAGCTGCTGTAGCAGTAGCGGTTGCTGAGCGGAACGTTGTCGAAGCGCACCGTTCTCCATGCGGTGGCGGGAGTCGCGCCCCACAGGACGTTGACTCTCACCACCAGACACCCTCCCCGGTTGTATGCGGCACGGGTGTTGTTGAAGGCGCTGTTGTAGTAGTAGGCGATGGCGATGGCGCATGCCCCCTTGGCCACGGGGTGCGGGAGGTTGCCGCAGATGACGGTGCTCGCCGTGGCCACCTTCCAGCCGTGGTTGTCGAACTTCGACTTCATCCAGCGCGTGGTGGCCTTGCTGAAGTACCAGGAACAGGTGACGATGCCGCAGTTCCTCTTCACCCAGGGGTCGGCGACCACGGGGAAGCGGGGCGAGACCGCGGCGCCGGAGGTGTCCGTGACCGGGGTGAGGTCGATGCTGAGCTTGAGGGTGTTGCCCTCGATGGCGTAACTGGTGGGCCAGGTACGCCCGTTCGCGTCCTTCGCCCACGGCTTCTGGATCCGGGTCACCTCTTCGAGGAGCACGGCGGGCTCCGTGGTGCTGGCGTGCTCCTTGACGATCAGGGCGCTGCCGTCCAGTTCGTCGATGGCCAGCTGGGTGCCGGTGGGCAGGTCCAGCGGGAAGGAGTAACTGGTCGGAGCGGAGGCGTCGTCGAGGTGGGCGAAGGTCCGGAAGCCGCCGTCGGTGGTGGGCTGCACGCCGATTGCGTGGTTGGCGCTGGTGCCGTCGTAGACGATGGTTCCCCCGGACGTGCGGGTGGCGGACCCGGAGGCGGGCAGCTTGAGAGTGGTGGTTCCCGCGTCGGTGGTCACCTTGATGCCCTGCTGCGGGTCCCGGGGCACCTTCACCGTCGTCGTGCCCGAGTCGTCGGTCCTGGAGGTGATGGCGATGTTCTCGCCGTCGCTCTCCACGGTGCCGCTGACGTCCGCGGTGCCGGTGATGTTCTCGATGGCCTCGCCGACGGTGGCCGGGGTGGGGAACCTGCGGTCGACGAGCTCGGCGTAGGACAGGACGTCGACCCAGACGGTCACGGGGTTCGATCCGGTGTTGTGGAGGTTGACCTTTCCGTCGTCGCCGAGCTTGGCGAGAGTGAAGCCCGTGGCCTCGGTGTCGGGGGCGTAGCTGACGGTGGGGCCCGGCGCGGCGGTGGTCCGGGTGGGGTGCACCTGGACGGCGCCCGATCCGGTGCCGAAGGCGGTGACGGCGATGCCGACGGCCGTGGTGTTGAGAACAGGGACGCCCGTCACGCCGCGCGGGTCCACGATCTTGTCGCCGCCCGCCGGGATCACCAGCTTCTCGGCGACCCTGGCCGGGGGCACCGAGCGCAGGCCGGCGCGCTGAGCGGTGCCTGTGGAGCGGGTGAAGTAGCCGACCACGTCGACTGCGACGTCGGCGCTGCCCCAGCCGAGGTTGTGGATGTTGACCGCGCCATTGGTGCCGATTTTGGCGATGGCGAAGTTCTGCTGGGCCGCGTCCTTCGGGTAGTCGATGGTGGCGTCGGCGGGCCACCCCTCACCCGCGGGGTAGACCCGTATGGTGCCCGTCGAGGTGCTTTGGGCCGTGACGGTCAGCGCGACGGCGGTGACGGCGGTGGTGGGTACGCCGCCCTTGCCCAGCGGCTTGAGTTCGAGGTTGCCTCCGCCGTTCAGGCTGGTGGGGGCCAGGATGCGCTGCGGTGGCAGGGCCACGTAGGAGGAGCCCTGGCCGTCGTCCTGCCGGAGGGTGTAGCCCTGGACGTCCAGGTAGACGCGTACGTTGGCGGTGCCTTGGTTGACGACCTTGACCTGGCCGTCGGAGCCGGCCTTGGTCACCAAGGTCGTGGATGCGTAGTGCGCCTTGTCGTAGCTCACGCTGGCCGCGTCCGGCTCCAGCTCGCCCGACGGGTAGACGACCACTGTCCCGGAGTCGCTGTCGCCCTTGGCGGCCACGTTCACGGCGACCGAGTCGAGTCCCGTTGCTGGAAGCCCCGCGGTTCCCGACAGCTTCACCGTCAGCGTCGCGCCGGGCTCCACCGCGACGTTGTCCAGCACGCGGGCCCTCATGGGGACGTACTGGCCTCCGGCGGGATCGCCTGCGGCCTCGGATCTGGGTGCCTTTTGTGTGCCCTGTGCTCCTGATGCTGCCTGGGTGCTCCGTGCCGGGGCATCGGCCGTCACGGGAGCGGCCCCGGCCGTCGGCGCGCTGATCACCAGGCCGGTGGACAGCAGCAGGAAAGCCGTGAGAGCGGACAGAGCGGAACAGCGAATGCGCACGTGACTCCCCCTGTTCTCGGGTTGGTCGCGAAACGAGAGGTGCCTGCGGACGCGTCAGTGCACACTGCGGCGGTCCGGCAGCCGGGGTGAGGGTGGCAGGTGCGGCCCTGAATGAGAAGACCGAGTGAGGACTATGAGGAAAATGTGAGGCTGGCGGCCGGAAAGGAAGCAGCCGCATCCGGCCAGCGGTCGAGGAACCAGCGGCGTCACAGACGGAGGCGGGAGGGGCGGGCCGGATGATGACGAGCCCCGTCGATGCCGAGCCTGGCGCGGGCCCCTGCGGTCCCTCCCCCCCCCCCACAAGAGTGAAGAAGGCCCCTCACCCTACATCCAGACGACGATCGAAGGTGTAATCGAAGTGGCCCCTCGTCGTCGGTGCTCCCCGGTACGCGGCAGCTGCGTGTCCGGGCAGTCTGGACGGTTGCGTGTCCGGACAGCCTGGACGCCCGGACAGCGTGGACGTCCGCACACCAAGCCGTGAAACACCAAGCCGCGAATCACCAATCCGTCGGCCCGGCGTCCGGGACGGCCGCTGATCGTGCGCATGCGGATATCCGACCAAGGAGCATCCCCCATGACCGCTGAACTCTCCCCGCAGCCCTTGGACGCGTTTCTCAGATCCGTCGCCTCCACCACGTACGAAGAGGCACGCCGACTGCCTGGTGCCGCCGTCGCGAGTTCCCGGGACTTCGACGAGATCCAGGCGTACGTCATCGACCTGTACACGGGCGTCGACGCCGTCGAGAGCTACGTCGAAACCGACGGCCAAGTCGTCGACTGCATCCCTGAGGACGCGCATCCCGCCGCGCGCCGCTGGGGAGGCCTCGCCGTCGCTCCCGACCAAGGCCCTCCTGAGCCGACCGAATCCGACGAGCCGACGACGCCGGGCCCCAGGTCGCCGGACCCCGGGTCGCGGGACGTCGTGAGTCCGCCACAGCACGACGTCCCGGCCGCGCGGGCCGCCCCCGCGGGTACCACGCCGCTGTACCGCACCACCCTCTCGGCGCTCTGCCGGTACCCGAACCTCGCGGCATCCTCAGCGAAGGAACGGCCGCTCGGCCTCGCGGGCACCGAGGCACCGGCAGCCGCGCTCGGCAAGCGATACGCGACCGGCGAGCAGAACCTCCCCTGCCTGGGCGGAGCAAGCCGCATCAACGTGTGGAACCCTTTCGCCGCGGCGTCGAACCAGTCCACCTTCAGCCAACAGTGGTACTACGCGGGACTGGAAGGACCCGTCCTGCAGACCGTGGAGTGCGGCTGGCACGTCGACATCACGATGTACGGCGACGCCGCGCCCCACTTCTTCGTCTTCACCACCCGGCGGAACTACGAAGCCGGCCACTCCTTCTACAACCAAGCAGGCCAGGTGTTCCAGCCGGTCTCCAATCCCTATGTGCGCCCGGGCGCCCCGCTGGCTGTGTCCCAGAGCGGTGGCACACAGGTCGAGTACAAGATGGGCTTCTACTTCACCAACAACGCGTGGTGGCTCTACTTCGACGACCACGCGATCGGGTGCTACCCGGCGGCGTGGTTCGACAACGGGCCGATGGCCACCCATGCCACCCGCGCCAAGTTCGGCGGCGAGGTCGGAACCCTGATCACTCAGTGGCCCCCGATGGGCTCCGGACGACACGCGTCGGCGGGCTTCAGGCAGGCGGCGTACCAGCGCGTCGCGACGGTGAACCCCGTGAGCGGCGGCGCGGCGCACGCGACCCTGTCCGACGCGGGATCGGTGAGCGGCCCCTGCTACTCCCTCCAGATCACCAACAACTCGGGGCCCGACTGGGGCAGCTACCTGTTCTTCGGAGGACCGGGCGGGGACAACTGCTGAATACCGCCGCCTCAGGTTCAGCGTAGGTGTCGGACGAACACGTCGCCGGTCCAGTTCGTGTCGTCGGGGACCAGGCCCGGGTAGAAGGAGTCGAACACGGCCGTCGAGGCGTCCGCGCTCAGTGCGGTGGAGCCGACGCCGACCGGTTTGCCGTCCGTGCCGGGCGACAGCAGGGTCTCCTGGCCGGTCCGCAGGTCGCGCAGCCACAGGCCCTGCGGCTGCCGGTCGGCGTTGCCGATGTTGACGAGCATCCGCGAGCCGTCGGTCGACAGCTGGCCGCCGACGACCAGGTCGGTGGGTGCGTGGCCGTCCACGCGCGTGAGGGAACCGGTGCGCAGATCACGGACGAAGACGTTCCAGCCGTCGTTGGGGTCGGTGCCCGGCACCAGGTTGCGGGCGGTGGAGGCGAAGGAGACCGTCGAGCCGTCGGCGCTGAGGGAGGGGCTCACGGACGACTGCTCGGCGGGCGCCCCGTCGTGCGTGGCGTCGGCCTTGACGGTGCGGCCCGTCCGGCGGTCGTGGACGAGGATGTCGCCCTGGTCGTCGTCGCTCGGCCCGGTGTAGCCGTCCTGGTACGCGATCTTCCGGCCGTCGGCGCTCATCGACTGCTGCTGGCAGGTGGCGCGTTGCGAGGCACGGCTGACCTGCTGGACCCGCTCGGTGACGCGGTCCAGGACGTGGAACTGGCAGCCGCGGGGGTCGGAATCGTCGGTGGGCCGGGCGACGAAGGCGACGTAGCGGCCGTTCCCGCTGATCGGGGCGACGCCGTACGACACCGCGTAGCCGTCGGGGAGGGCGGGGGCGAGGCGCTCGGTGCGGCCGCTCTTCAGGTCCATGACGTGGACGGAAGTGCGCTCCGTGGCGGTCGAGTACGACGCGAAGGTGAGGTAGCGGCCGTCGGCGGAGAGGGCGGGCGTCGATGTGGTCTCACCGGGCGGGGAGACGCGTCGCAGGGCCGCGCCCGGCGCGGTGCGGACGAAGACGTTGCCGCGCGTGGTGGTGCCGGGCACGAGGTTGGTGGCCTGTGACACGAACGCCACGACCCGGCCGTCGGCACTGACCGAGGGGCTGCCCGAGTGGCCGTTGCCGCCCGTGCCGTCGGGGGCGACGCTGAGGCGCTCGGTGCGCGGGGCGGAAGCACCGTCGTCGGCCGCGGCGGCCGGGAGGGCCAGGGCCGTGAGGACCAAGGGCAGAACGCTGAGGACGTGAAGGGCGCGTAACGAGGAACGACGTCTCATCGATGGGCTCCTGCTCGGCTTTCCTGCTCCCGCGACCACCACGGGACCTCAGGATCCAAACCCACGGCCGGGAAGGCGGCAAGACGGCGCCACGCGCGCCTCAATCGCCGGGGGCGAGCGCCTCGGGATCGGCGTCGAGGGCGTCGAGGGCGTCGAGCACCGCGTCGCCGTTCGACCTCGCCCACTCGGTCAGCATGTGGATCGGCTCGATCAGCGTCTCCCCGAGCGGGGTGAGCTCGTACTCGACGCGGGGCGGCACCTCGGCGTAGGCGTGGCGGCGGACCAGTCCGTGGGCCTGGAGTCGTCGGAGCGTCTGGGTGAGCATCTTGCGGGAGATCCCGCCGATCAGCTCGATCAACTCGCCGTGGCGGACCGGTCCTTGGCTGAGGCCGTAGAGCACGACCACCGTCCACTTGTCGGCGATCAGCTCGACCGCCAGGCGCGCCGGGCAGTCGGCGAGGAAGGGGTCGCCGGGGGTGAATCCGCTCATGGCGCCAACGGTACCTACTGGTTCCTGTCGGAAACCTAGCCTGGATTCCCACCCCTTCCCTCCATGTCAGGAGAGTCATGCGCGTCATCACCCAGCACCGGCTCGGCGGGCCCGAGGTACTGACCATCGAGGACTCGCCGGAGCCACGGGTCCTGCCGACCGAGGTCCTCGTCCGCGTCAAGGCGATCGGGCTGAACCCGCTGGAGGCGCGCCTTCGCGCCGGTGAGTTCCCGCTGCTCGGCCGGCCGCCGTTCGTCCTCGGCTGGGACGTCAGCGGCGTGGTCGAACAGGCGACGGGGTCGTGGCGGCTTCGGCCCGGCGACGAGGTGTTCGGGATGCCGCTGTTCCCGCGGGCGGCGCGCGCGTACGCCGAGGCCGTGGCGGCGCCCGCGCTGCACCTGGCACGCAAACCGGCCTCGCTCTCGCACGTCGAGGCGGCGGCACTGCCGGTCGTCGGGCTGACGGCGTGGCAGGGCCTGGTCGACCTCGGCGGGGTGGGCGAGGGCGACCGCGTCCTGGTCCACGGTGGTGGGGGCGGGGTCGGGCACGTCGCGATCCAGATCGCGAAGGCGCTCGGCGCGCACGTGATCGCGACCGCGAGCGGGAGCAAGCGGACGTTCGTGGAGGGGTTCGGCGCCGACGAGGTGGTCGACTACACGGCGGTCGACTTCACCGCGGCGGTCCGCGACATCGACGTCGTACTCGACACGATCGGCGGCGACACCGTCGAGCGCTCGCTCGACGTGCTCCGCCCGGGCGGTCATCTGGTGACGGCGGTCGCCGAGGAGGACGCGGGGCTCATCGCCCGGTACGAGGCGGCCGGCAGGCGTTTCAGCGGCATCGCGGTCGATCCCGATCCGGTCGCCCTCCGAGGCCTCGTCGCACTCGTCGAACAGGGCGGGCTTCGGGTCCACGTACAGGAGACGTTCCCCTTCGAGCGCGTCGCCGACGCGCACCGGCTGCTCGACCGCGGTCACCTCCGGGGGAAGGTCGTCCTCACCCTCTGACTCCCTCGTGGGCGAAGGTTGTCCGGAACCCTGAGCCCCGTCCCGGGCGATGGCCCCCGGGGGTGTGAGACATTCCCCCGAGGCAGGGGGGCGATGTCCGCTCGCAGGGGGCCGGCGGGCGAGGGGCCTCCGTGCACGGCGGTCACCGCACGGGATGAGAGGGGCGAGGTGGCGATGCACGGCATGGATCTCCAGGGGGACGGGCGGCGCGCACGGGACGTGGTCCGTCGGGGTGGGCCGCTCGGGCCGTTCGCGCGGCGGCTGTTGGCCGCCCGGCGCGAGCGGGTGCGGGACCGGGCCTTGGAGCGCAGGCTCCGGCAGCAGTTGCGTGACCTCGATGTCCAGCCACCGCTCAGCGTCGAGGCGTTGTGCGACGCGCTGGCGAGACGGCTCGAGCGCCCCATCGTCCTGCGGGCCTATCCCCTGCCGGTCCCCGGCCCGCAGGGGCTCTGTGTGGAAACGCCCGACGGGTACGCCGTGTTGTACCAGGAGCACACCACCCCCCTGCATCAGCGCCACATCATCCTGCACGAGGTGATGGGGCACATCTGCGGGAGTCACCGGACCGACGGCTCCCGATGGAGTTCGGTGGTGCCGGGCCTCAGTTCCGAGGCGGTGCACCGGGTGGTGGCCCGGTGCACGTACGACGACGACCAGGAGTGCGAAGCCGAGCGCGCGGCGACGATCGTCACGATGTGGGCCACGGTTCTGGACGAGGTCGCCCCGACCGCCTGCGGGCATCCCGAACTGGGGCGGGTCCACTCCGCGATGCGCGACCGGCACGGCTGGCTCTGATGTTCTTCACGATCCTCTTCATCGTCCTGGCGGCCGAGACCGCCTGGAAGTTCCACCAGCTCTCCCGTGCGCCGCAGAATCGTGGGGTGCGGTGGCTGACCCTGTGCGTGGTCTGTGCCGTGGCGACCTACGCACTGGCCATCGAGCACGGCACACGAGGCATCGACGGCACCTTCGGCATCGGTACGGCGAAGCTCCTGATGGACACCCTGTTCATGGGCATGACGTACAGCCTGATGCTCTTCTATCTGTACTCCACCGGCGACACACCGGCTGTCCGGCGCCGTGCGCGCCGGGAGGGGGTGGGGTTCCTCGCCGCCGTGACCGGGATCGTGGCGACGGCGGTCACCCCGCCGCACCACGCCGTGCTCCACAGCACCTTCGAGGACGCCGACATGACGGTCCCCCGGGTCGCCCTCTTCTACCTGGGGATCGGGCTGTACGCCCTGTACGCCCTCGCGATGTCCTGTCGCAGGACCCAGCGCTTCGCCCGGATGTCCAGCGGTGCCGAGGCCGTCGGCCTCTGGACGGCCAGCGCGGGGTTGCTGGGTCTCGCGGCCTCCACCGGCATCCGTTCGGTGTTCGTCGTCGTCCGCTCGCAAGGCGGGGTCGTGCCCGCGTGGCTCAGCGTGTCCACGGGGATCCTGCTGGTGGTGTCCCTTCCCGCGTTCGTCCTCGGCGTCACCTGGCCAGGGGTGCGGAGCCGCTGCGCCGCATGGCGGCTGCGGCGGGAGCACCGCCGGATCCACCGGGAACTGGAGCCGCTGTGGCGGCTGCTCTCCTCGGCCTACCCCGACACCGTCCTGCCCCAGGCGGGCCGCGGGGGCCGTGCCGGCTTCCGGTACGCGCGGCGTGTCATCGAATGCCGGGACGGCCTGGTCCGCATCAGCCCGCACCTGAGCTCGGTCGAACCGGTGTGGGAGTCCATGGCTCCGAAGGCGCTCGCGGAACGCCTGCACCGCGCGGCGGTGGCGGTCCGCCGCGGTCAGGTACCGTCGCGGCCCGGCACCCCCCTGGCCCTTTCGCGGGACGGCGACACCGCCGAGGTGGAGCAACTCGTCGCCCTGTCCAGGGCGCTGCACGCGCTGTCGGCGTCGGTCTCGTAGCAGGGGAGCACGGATGCCGGGGGCCTATCGACCGGCCGGGTCGTCCTGAGTCCTGCCCCACTTCTGGAGGTTGCTGGCGAGGTCGTTCACGACGGCCAGCAGTTCCACCGGCAGGCCCTCGGGTCCCAGGCCGCGGGCTTTGATGTTGCTGATGTCGCCGTTGCGTACCTGGTGGAGCGTGCGCAGGCCCTCCACGATCGTCGCCACGATGGCGTCCTCGTTCGGCTGGAAGAAGAAGGCGCTGACCCCCAGCACCTCGGCCAGACCGTCCCGGACGACGCGGGGGGCGTCCGTCACCGTGCCCTCGCGCAAGTCCCTGACACCCTGTGCGGACACCACGTCGGCTCCGGCGGCCGCGTTGATGCCACGGGCGATGTCCGCGTCCGAGGGCGGCTGTTGGTCGCCCGGATACGTGTGCTCCAGCAGGTACTCGATCTTCTCCGCGAGCGTGACGGGGAGCGGCGCCTCCTTGGCTCCGAAGCTGCGCCGCTCCGCTGCCAGCAGGGCATCCTCGGTGACTTCGTAGAGGGCCGCCAAGGTCGTGCGCAGGGTCGGCGTCAGCGGCCGTGAGCCGCGCTCGGCCCTGCCGATGTCGTGGTCCGTGGTGCCCGCCTTGCGCTCGACCTCGTACTGGGCGAGACCGGCGTCGCACCGCAGATCGGCCAGGTCGGGGGCGCCGTGCCGGGGGAAGAGCAGATTGATGTCCGTGTGGAGGGCGCGGGCCAGTGCGGGCAGCCGCTCCGGGTCGGGGCCGCGGCCGTTCTCCCAGGTGGCGACTGCCGTGCGGGAGACCCCGACCTCCCGGGCGAAGTCGGCCTGGCTCCGGTACCCGGCTTCCAGCCGCGCTGACCGCAGGCGCTTGCCATCAAAGTGACGTGCAGGCATGGCGGGCTCCATCAGCTGGCAGGCACAGCGTCGGTGGCGTAACCATTTGAGCACCGTGCGAAGTTGTCATAATGTCAATTCCGCACGGCGGCGTGGAATGGAGAGCCTCTTCTCCCGTCCGCACCGCCATGCCCACCCTTGCTCTTCCGGGACCGCGAGAGGGAGCCGCCCCAGCCGGAGGCCCTGAAAACTTCACAGCTGGAGACGGCCCACACACCAACGGATTTGCTGGAGTTGCCATGAGTGTTGCACCCCAGATGCCCGCATGCCTAGTTGCACCAGCCGAATCGGACCACCGCGCCTTGCGGTACCGGCGCACCCTCCCCCGCCTCCGCTGAGGGTCGTTCCTGGTTGTGCCCGCAGCCGGGCCCTGCGCCGACGGCTCGCGGCTCGCCCCGCCCGTGGCCGACCGGACGTGAAGACGCACGGGCGGCCGACCGGATCAGCAGTGCTCTTGCTTCTCGAAACGGAGGAATTGGCATGCCCGAGCTCACGATCGGTCTCACCGCGGCACACCGAGGGGAGAGTGGCCAGAGCCTTCCCGTCCATCCACAGCACCTGGCCTCTCTGCACGCCGAGGTCCGCAGCCGGCTGTTCTTCGAAACGGGGTACGGCACTCCCTTCGGCCTGACCGACGACGATCTCGCGCGTGTGTCCGGCGGCGTCTGCACGCGTCGGCTGATCTTCTCCGAGTGCGATGTGGTGCTGCTGTACAAGCCGGTGCGCGAAGACTTCCTGGACCTGACGGAGGGACAGATCCTGTGGGGCTTCCCGCACTTCGAGCAGACCGGGGAGCCTCCCTGGGCGCCCAACGACCGACGGCACGCCGTCATCGCGCGGGAACCCTCCCTGGACGGGTCGGGCAACGGCTCCTTCGCCCCTCCGATAGGTGAGCAACTGGAGGAGATGGCAGCCTATGGCTCTGTGACACACGCGCTGGCGTCCACGGGCCGGACGGGCCGCTGGGGACCCCCGGTGCACGCTGTGGTCCTCGGCGACGGTCCGCTCGGTGACGGCGCCGTGGCGGCACTCCAGGCACAGGGGATCACCCGTCTCACACGCGTGACGAAGCGCTTCCCGGCCGCCCTCGACGCGGCACGCGACGGGCTGCGGACGGTCCAACTGGTCGTGGACGACGCGGGAGAGTGCCACGCGGTCTCCACCTCGGGCCACCTCGCCTTGCGAGACCTGCTGACGCAGCACGACCTCATCGTGAACTGCCTCGGCCAGGACGCGGACGTGCCGCTGCCGCTCCTGCCGCCGGACCAGCCGTACCCGCTGAGACCGGGCACGCTCGTGGTGGACGTCTCGCGGGAGCAGGGAGCAGGGCCCGGCCGGGCGAGACCGGCCGCGTTCACCCCCGTGCGGCATGGGGCCGACGGCGTCCAGTACTACGCGGCCGACGACCACCCCTCCTACTGGTGGAACTCGGCGACCTGGATGCTCAGCAGAGCGATTCTTCCTCACCTCGGTACGGTCGCGTCGGGCCGGGCCCGCTGGCTCGCCCAGGGCGGAGACACGGGCCTCGGCCTCTGACCCGGGCTCCTCCACGGCCCGCCGCCCGGGTGGGGATCATCCAGGTCGGCCGAGGTGGCGCAGCAGCCGGTCCGTGCGTTCCTCGGCTGCCCGGACGCAGGCCTCGATGGACGCGCCGCGCGCGTAGTCGCCGGTCAGGGTGAGGCCCGGGAGGGCGGCGGTGCGGGTGTCGATGGCGGACAGGGTGCGGGTGTGGGCGGGGGCGTAGGCGCACAGTCCGTGCTGCCAGCGGGCGGTGGCCGTGTCCAGGCGCTTGGGCGCGTCGAGGTCGAGGTGGGCGCCGAGGAGGCGCTCGGCGAGGGCGGCGAGTTCCTCGTCGTCGCCGGGCAGGGTGCGGGCCGCTCGGCCGCTGAAGGTGTAGCGGACGAGGTGCCGGTCCGTGACGCCGTAGGCACCGGCGTTGCTGAGGGGGCTGTCCGCGGGGAAGGTCAGCGCCCTGACGCGCGTGTCGAAGACCGGCCGGTCGTACTCGGCCACGACGACGGAGACCGGGAAGTAGCGGACGTGGGAGAGGTGTTGGGCCAGCTCGTCGTGGTGGTGCCGGAGGAGTTCGGCCGCGTGGGGGGCGGGCACGGCGAGGACGACGGCGTCGGCCTCCTCCTCCGACGAGGTGCCGTCGGGCGCGAGGGCACGTACACCGGTGACGCGTCCGGCGGTGACGAGCAGGGCGGTGACACGGGTCGCGGCGCGGGTCTCCACCCGGGCGGCGAAGGCGTGCAGGAGCGGATCGAAACCGTCGGTGAGCTGGTCGAAGCCGTCCAGGAGCATGCCGAGGTTGGTGCCCAGGGTGGAGAGGTGGGACTCTTCCGGCTCCGCTCCGTTCATGCGGATCACCGCGGGGCGGAGCAGGCGTTCGCACAGGCGCGTGCCGAAGAAGGCGGACAGCGTGGGATCGCCGGTGCGTGCGGCGTAGCGCTCGACGTCGGGGCCGGACAGGAAGGCGTTCGCGCGGTCGCGGCGGACGTAGTAGGCGAGGCGCAGGATCCGGCTCAGATCGCGCGGGGGCACGCCGCGCAGCATCCCGTACAGGGCGGCGGCCTTGTTGGTGCTGTCGGTGGTGTGCAGCCGGCCGTTCTCGATGCGCGAGGAGTTGATGCCGAAGTGCTCGTAGGCCGCCTCGCCCGCCCCGAGTTCGGCGGCGAAGGCGCGGAACCGGCTGTACTTGCGGCCGATGTTCTTGCCGCCGAGAGTGATCGCCCGCGCGCCGAGGCGGGCGGTGGCGGAGCGGCCGCCGAGGGTGGGGCGGTCGTCGATGAGAAGGGGGCGGGCGCCCGCGCGGTGCAGGTTCCAGGCGGCGGCCAGGCCCGACCAGCCGCCGCCTACGACGATGACGCGGGCTCCGGAGCGCTCAGTGCTCATCCGTGGTGCTCCTCCCGTTACTCATCCTTGGTGCTCCTCCGATGCTCGTCCGTGGGGTGCGCGGCGGGCGAGTCCGTGGGGTTCGTTCCGGGCTCATCCGTGGAGTTCGTGCCGGGCCCGTCCGGGGTGCTCGTGCCGCCTGCCTTGACGGACTCGCCGACCCACCGGGCGAGGCGGGTGCAGAGGCCCGCGTGGTAGCGGACCCAGCGGAAGTGGTCGATCGGTTTCCCGTCGGCGGCCTCGCTGGTGTACTCCCACTCCTCCAGGGCGCAGCGCGGGACCTTGGCCAGCAGGTGCCGCCGGGAGCCCGCCGGGGCCAGCCGGTCACCGGCGACGCCGACGGCGAGGACCGGGTGGGTGAGGTCGCGCAGGGCCCGCTCGTAGTCGACGGTGCTGCCCCGGGGCCGGTAGTCGCCGGTACGCCCCTGGCGGGCCCAGTCGCGCATGACGCCGGTGGCCTCCGTGCCGCCGAAGCGGAAGCGTTTGCCGGGCCAGTAGCCGATGGCGGTGGCCAGCGCGGCGAAGAGCTGACCGGCGACGAGGTTGCGCAGGGCGCGCGGCCCTTCGAAGCCGCGGTACCAGACGGATCCGCTGGCGACCAGGGCGATCGCGTCGACGTCGGCCGGGTGGGCCGCGGCGTACAGCAGGGCGAGCTGGCCGCCCAGGCTGTGCCCGACCAGGATCACGGGCCGGTCGGGCAGTTCGCGCCGGACGGTCTCCAGGAGGGCGGGCAGGTCCTCCTCCAGGAGTTCGCGGTAGCCGAAGAGCACGCCGCGGGCCACCCGGGGCACGGATTCGCCGTGGCCGCGCTGGTCGGCGGTGACCACGGTCAGTCCCTCCTTGTGCAGCGCGCGCACGAACGGCAGGTAGAAGCGGGCGGAGGCGCCCATGGCCGGGAGGACCACCGCGACGGGCGCGGTCGGGTCCTGGTGGCGCAGTACCCGCGCCACCAGGGACACTCCGGAGGCGGGCTCGATCCGGGCCAGCAGGGGCAACGGGGCGCGCTGTTCCTTCGGCCGCGCCGCCGGGTCCGGGGGCTCGCCGTTCATGTGGCACTCCTTTCGACGGGGGCACCGTCGGGGACGGCGCGGCGAAGCGCTACTTCATCAGCCTCGGGTACTCCGCGTCGTGTTCCTTGATGTACACGGTCTCGGCGGTCACCTCGAAGCGGTTCTCGCTGTCGAAGTCCTGGCGGGCCTCGGTGAGGTGGTTCATCAGCACTTCGCCCTTGGTGTTGAGGGTGTGCCGAAGGTAGTCGGTCTGGAGGTTGCCGTGCCAGATGACACCCAGCTTGTTGACGGTGAACCGGTCGCCCTCGTCCTCGATGACGCCGGCGGCGAGGTGCCCGTCGAGCACGGCCCGGACCCGCTCGAAGGCCTCCTCGTCGACCAGGGCCCCGAAGTCGGCCAGGAGCTCCTTGTCGAGGGACTTGTAGCGCGGGAACATCACCATGATCCGGTCCAGCACGCCCTCGGGGCCGATGGACTGGAGGGTCTCGGTGGAGGCGCCCTGCTCGTCGACGTTGCGCTGCCAGTCGTCGACCTTCTCGGGGTTGATCGACACCATGTCGCGGAGGTTCCCGCGGGCGGCACAGCCGATGCCGATGATGTCCTGGCGGGCGCAGTGGGCGGTCTGGTACTGGGACCGCTCGGGGCGCTTGGACCAGGTCTCGGCGATGGTGTTGTGGTACCCGGCGTCCGTCAGGGTGTCGTAGAGGTGCTCGCGCATGGCGAGCAGCTGCCAGGGGCTGCCGGGCTGTTCGACCCTGCCGTCCATGATCAGCTTGTGCAGCGGCCGGTAGGGCAGGTAGATCGTGGTGAAGAGGTCGATCTCGGTGGGGTCGTAGCAGCTGAGCAGTTCGGACAGCTCGGCCTGGAACCCTTCGAGGGTCTGACCCGGCAGGTCGTACATCATGTCCACGCAGGTGTCGGCGGTGTAGCCGATGTCCCGCATCCGGTCGAAGATCGCGTCGACGTCCTCGCGGGTGTCGAGGCGGCCGATCTTGCGGTGGATCTTCTCGTTCAGCGTCTCGATGCCGAAGGTGACGCGGTCCCAGCCGTGGTCGCGCAGGACTTCGAGGAGTCCGGGGCGGCGCAGCGTGCGGGGCTCACCGGTGAAGCTCTTCTCGATCGTGTCGAAGTTCGGGACGACCTTGCGCAGATGGTCGCTCAGGCGCTCCACCGCGGACACGGGCAGCGTCGAGGGGCTGCCGCCGCCGATGTAGATGCCGGTGAACTCCCGCGCCTGGACGTACGGTTGCCGCATGTACCAGTCGATCTCCTTGATGAGGTAGTCGGTGTACCGCTCCAGGCGCTCCGAATCCTGCTTGGGGTAGTGGAACCGGTTGAAGTTGCAGTAGTGGCAGAACGACTTGCAGTACGGAACATGGATGTACATCATGATCCGGTCGTTCAGGTTGCCGCCCGGGTCCTGCAGGCTGTGGATGTTCTCGACGACCTTCTCGCGCGGAACCTGGTGCCAGTCCATCGTGGCGAAGTTCGGCATGATGTAGTGCGAGACCGTCATGACGCCGTCGAACGGTACGGGGCGGGTGGGGTTGTCCCCCTGGTAGTAGCGCTGTGTCTGCGAACTCACCTCTGACACGGGGTGTCTCCCTGGTCACTCGGATTGGCTGTGGGTGTGTGGTGCGTGCGGTCGTGCTCGTGGCTGTCTGTCTCGGGGTGGTGCGTGCGGTCGTGCTCGGAACTCTCTGAGTCGCGGTGGTGCGTGCGGTCGTGCTGTGGGCGGTCCGTCTTCCAGCGCATGAGTCCGGCGCCCCAGACGAAGCCCGCGCCGAAGGCCGCCATGACGATCCGGGCGCCCGCGGGCAGTCGGCCGCGCTCACGGGCCTGCCACAGGGCGTGCGGGATGGAGGCGGAGGAGGTGTTACCCACGGAGTCGACGGCGATTTCCACACGCGCGTCCGGCAGCCCCAGTTCGGCCGCCACCGCCAGCAGGATCCGCGCGTTGGCCTGGTGGCCGACGAACAGGTCGACGTCGTCCAGGCCGATCCCGCCGGCGCCGAGGACCTTGCGGGTCTGCTCCGTCATGTTGTCCACGGCGAACTCGAAGACCTCGCGGCCCTCCATGCGCAGGAGGCGCTCGTCCCGGTCCGCGTACAGCAGCTCGGTGTGCCTGCCGTCGGAGCCGAGCAGGAAGACGGGGCGTTCGGCGGTGGGGTGGGCGGTGACCACCACGGCGCCCGCCGCGTCGCCGAACAGGACGGCGGTCGAGCGGTCGTGGTGGTCGGTGATGCGGGACAGGGCCTCCGCCGCACAGACCAGTACGCAGCCCGCACGGCCGGTCTCGACGAGCGCGCAGGCGTGGTCGAGGGCGTAGACGAAGCCCGAACAGGCCGCGTTGAGGTCGATGGCGGGCGGTCCGTCGGCGCCCAGGCGGGCGGCCAGCTCCGGGGCGATGCCGGGGGTGATCCGGTCCGGGGTGATGGTGCACACGAGGACGTGGTCGACCTCGTGGGGGTGGCGGCCCGCGTCGGCGAGCGCCTCGCGCGCGGCGCGCTCCGCGAGATCGGCGAGGGTCTCGCCGGGGCCGAGGCGGTGCCGGGTGCGGATGCCGGTGCGCCGGGTGATCCAGGCGTCGGTGGCGTCCAGGGGCAGGAAGTGGTCGTTGCCGATGACGCGGGAGGGCAGGGCGGCGCCGACGCCGCTCAGGACGGGGTGCATGGCCCCCCGCGTCGCGGGCGGGGCCGGGTTCGCCGCTGGATTCATGGCCCCGCTCCTGGGTCCGTGGCAGGTTCCCCACCGTGCCCGCTCGGCAGGCCTTCGCCCGTGGGGGCGGTGTCGGGGCTCGTGGTGAACTCGACGTCCACCGTCCCGATGGCGCGGCCACGCTGCTCGACCGACACCCGTACGCCTGTGGGGCCTTCGGGTCGCGCCCGGCACCACAGGGGCGCGTCGTGTTCGGCGAACTCCCGGAAGGCGGCGCGGCAGGCGGTGGCCACGAGGGCGGTGACGGGCACGCCGCTGTCCCGCGCCCGGGTGACCAGTGCGCACTGGCGGGCCGCCTCGACCAGGAGCATGCCCGGGAGGTGGTCCAGCGGGTGGTCGAAGAAGACGGGGTCCGCCGGGTCGGGGACGACGCGCGCGAGCGTCTCGCGGCCCCGGACGTCCGGTCGGCCGATCAGGACGTTGCGGGGGTCGGTCCGGCCCACGAGGGCCGGTGTGCCGCGGGGCGGAAGCGGGTCGGCGGGCCCCGGGGCGGGGGCGGCGGGCGAGTCGGCGCGGGTGTCCGCGGGCTCCGGGGCCGGGTCGGCGCGCAGGTCGGTGTAGGTGTCTGCGGGTACGAACCGCAGGGCGCCGGAGAAGCGTGCCGCCGGCTCCCCTTCCACGTGGCACTGTGCCACTCCCTCCAGCGCGCGCAGGGTTCCGCTGCGGCTGCGCCTGCTGCGGTCGATGTGGAGTTCCACGGCGAGGTCGGTGGGGGCGGGCCCGACGCGCAGGGCGGGCAGCCGGGTGATCTCCACGGCCAGTCCGCCCAGGACGAACCGGGCGTCCAGCGGTACGTCCAGGAGCTCGTGGGTCATGGCCTCGACGGTCTGCCGGGCCGCCTCGGCCACCAGCAGCAGGTCGTAGTACGGGGTGCTGGTGTCGTTGAAGTACCGGTGGCAGCGCGGCAGTTGGGCGCTGCCGAGGAGCCTGTCGCCGTGGCGGGCCACGGCGGTGGTGAGGACGTGTTCGACGGCGCGCTTGTGCACCAGTTGCCGGCGTACGCCTCGGTCGGTGGTCAGCGGCGTCGTGGCGTCCCGGGGCGCGGTGGTGGTCACGGTGCCTCCCGTTCCGGTGCCGGGGTACTGGGCGTCCCGGATTCCGTGGCCGCCCGCGGAGCGGGAGCCCCGGCCGACGGGGGCCCCTGGGGGCCGGGAGCCCTGTCGGCCGGTGCCGCTCCCATGCCGACGCAGCGCATGCCGCCGTCCGCGTGGAGCACCTCGCCGGTGACGCCCCGGGCCAGGTCGGACAGGAGGAACAGAGCCGGTCCTGTGACCACTTCGGCGGCCGCCGTGGTGCTGTCCCAGCCCAGCGGGGCCTCCTCGCGCCAGCGGCGGTCCAGGGCGTCGAAGGTGCTGACGCCCCGCCCGGAGACGGTCTCGACGGGGCCGGTGGCCACCAGGTTGACGCGGATTCCGGTGGGGCCGAGATAGAGGGCGAGATAGCGGCAGACGGATTCCAGGGCCGCCTTGGCGACTCCCATCCAGTCGTAGCCGGGCCAGGCCCGGGTGCCGTCGAAGTCGATGCCCACGACGCTGCCCGGCGTCGCGCCGCGCTCCAGGAGCGGGGCGAGTGCCGTGGTCAGGGCGTGCAGGGACAGGGCGCTGGTGCGCAGGGCGTCTTCGGCGTCGGTGGCGGAGGCGGTGAGGAAGCCGCCGCCGATCGCCGCGGGCGGGGCGCCCGCGACGGCGTGGACCACGCCGTCGAGCGCGGGCCATCGCTCCGCGACGGCCCCGGCCAGGGCGGGGAAGTCCTGTGGGCGCTGGACGTCGAGGGCCAGGACCTCGGCGGGCTTGGGCAGTTGGGACGCGGCCAGTTCGGTGATGCGCAGGCTGCGCCCGTAGCCGGTCAGCAGGACGTCGGCGCCGGCCGACTGGAGGGCGCGGGCGAGGTGCCAGGCGATGGAGTCGCTGGTGAGGACGCCGGTGACCAGGTAGCGCCGGCCGGACAGGTCGATCATGGGCCGGTCTCCCGTGCGGGGGTGCGCAGCACGAGCACCGCGTTGTGGCCGCCGAACCCGAAGGCGGTGGACAGCGCGGTCAGGCGCCCGTCGGGGCCGGGGCTCAGCGGACGGGACCGGATCAGGTGGGTCAGCGGCCCCAGGTGCGGATCGGGGACGCGCAGGCCCGCGGTGGGCGGTGCCTCGCGGTGGCGCAGGGCCATGA
Source organism: Streptomyces sp. YIM 121038 (assembly GCF_006088715.1). Classification (NCBI taxonomy): domain Bacteria; kingdom Bacillati; phylum Actinomycetota; class Actinomycetes; order Kitasatosporales; family Streptomycetaceae; genus Streptomyces; species Streptomyces sp. YIM 121038. Next base: position 9,916,322 of record NZ_CP030771.1, on the reverse strand, counting down.
CGGTGGCGACGGCCTCCACCGCTCCGGCCGCCCCCAGGAGGTGTCCGATGGCCGACTTGGTGGAGGACAGCGGGATGCTCTCCAGGGCCGGGCCGAGGCTGCGGCGCAGGGCGGTGACCTCGGCGCTGTCGTTGAGGGCGGTGCCGGTGCCGTGGGCGTTGATGTAGTGGACGTCCTGCGGGGCGACGCCCGCGTCGGTCAGGGCCAGGGTGACGGCGCGGGCCGCCGAGGTGCCCTCGGGGTGCGGCGCGGTCAGGTGGTGGGCGTCGCTGGTGGCGCCGTAACCGGCCAGTTCGGCGAGGATGGGTGCTCCCCTGCGCCGCGCCGCGTCGGCCTCTTCGAGGACGAGGATTCCGGCCCCCTCCCCCAGCAGGAATCCGTCGCGGTCTTTGTCGAAGGGCACCGACGTCCCGCTCGGCGAGAGGGCCCCGGCGTTGAGGAAGGCGGCCCGGACGATCTCCGAGGTAGCCGCCTCCGCGCCGCCGACCACGACCGCGTCCGCCTCGCCGGAGCGGATCATGCGCAGGCCCGCGCCGATGGCCTGCGCACCGGCCGAGCAGGCCGAGATCACGCAGTGGCTCTCGCCGCGCAGTCCGAAGCGCAGGGCTATCTGGGCCGCGGCGGCGTTGGCCATCATCATCGGCACCATGAGAGGGGAGACCGCCTCCGGTCCCTCCTTCTCCAGGACGACGAGCTGTTCCTGGAAGGTCTCCAGGCCGCCCACCCCCGACCCGACGACGCAGCCCGTCCGTTCGGGCGCGTGGGGCGGTACGTCACCCCAGCCTGCCGCGGCGACGGCTTCGGCGGCGGCCACCAGGGCGAATTGCGAGAAGCGGTCGGTCCTGCGGGCTTCCCTGCGGGTCAGCACGGGGGTGGGGGCGAAGTCGGTGCAGCGGCCCTCGCCGCCGGTGAGTCCGGTCTCGCCCGCGACGGCCCGCTCGTGCAGCACGGCGGCACCGGTGCCGAGCGGGGTCACCGCCCCGACACCGGTGACGACGGCCCTTCGAGGGGTCATCACAGCCCCGCGGCCGCGAACATGACGTCGAGTGCCTCGCCCACCGTCTTGACGCCGTCCATGTCCTTGGGGCGCACCTGGACGCCGAACCGCTTCTTGACGGCCTGGCCGAGCTCCACCAGGTCCAGCGAGTCGATCTCGAGGTCCTCGAAGGTGACGTCCATGGTGATGGCGTCGGACTCGGCACCGAAGTCCTCAAGCGCTTCGACGACGAACTCCGTCAAGGCCTCACGGGTGGGAGCGGTGGTGGTCATGGGGCGATCTCCAATCGTGGCAGGTGCGCCCGGACAGGGCGGCAGCAGGGCAGGACTCAGTGAGGGGCGGGGCGCCGGGTGCGCGGGCAGGGCGCGTCAGGGCAGCGCCCTGGGACGACGGGCGGGAACGGGTGACTCTCAGTCGTGGACCGCGCCGGGCAGGAACGCCGCGGCGGAGAGCCCTCCGTCGACGGTGAGGGTGGTTCCCGTGACGTAGCCGGCCTCGGGCGAGGCCAGGAAGCTCACACAGGCGGCGATCTCGGCGGGCGTGGCGGCCCGTCGTGCCGGGATCGCCGCGCGGGCCGAACGTCTCAGGAACGCGACGTCACGCACGAGTTCGGTCTCGACGAGGCCGGGCGCCACCGCGTTGACGGTGATGCCGCGCCGGGCGACCTCGACGGCCACCGATCTGGTCAGGGCCTCCAGGCCCGCTTTGGCCGTCGCGTAATTGGCCACGCCCGGCAATGATCGACCGCCGAGCACGGAACCGATGTTCACGATACGACCGAAACGCGCCTTCCCCATAGCGGGAAGAGCTCTGCGCACGGTCCGGTAGACGGAATTCAGGTTGGTGTCCAGCACCACATTCCAGTCGTCCGGTTCCATGGCGGAGAAGATCTGATCGGACCGGACCCCGGCATTGTTTATCAATACCGTGACAGGCCCGAAGGCGGATTCAGCGGAATCGAAAATTCTTTCCACGTCGGTGGAAACGGTGACGTCGGCCTGGACGGCGAGTGCCTTGCCACCGGCGCGTTCGACCGCCTCGACCGTGCGCTGCGCGGCGGCCTCGTCCGCGCGGTAACCGACAACAACGGGCCTTCCGGTGGCGGCGAGCGAGAGCGCGATGGCCGCGCCGATCCCGCGCGACGCGCCCGTCACCAGAGAACAACTTTCGTCAGGTGGACGCAATGGAGCGACGTTCGGCATGCAACCCCCGTGGAACATCGCGTACGAAGAGCCGACGTATAAGGATTCACGTCGGCGGTCTGAGGGCGATGGTAGGACACCGACCTCGAAAAGTCACCGTGGTTAAGCGGTCTTGTGAGCGTCCTTACACAGATCTACGCTGCCGTGCCATGGAAATGAGTTCGGCGGCCGATTCCCCACAATCCCCATCCGTCACCGTGTCCCACGTCCCCGTCTCCACCCAGGGGCGCACGGCCGTGGTGACCCTCGACCGTCCCGACGCGGGCAACGCGATGGACACACCCTTGCTGGTCCAGCTCACCGAGGCGCTGCGGTCCCTGACGGCCGATCCGGAGCTGCGAGGGGTCCTGGTCACGGGCGCGGGGCGGGCCTTCTGTCTCGGCGGCGATCTGCGCGCGTACCACCAGGCCATGTCGGACCCGCAGTTCGACGCCGTGGCCTACGGCGACCGGCTGACGGGGCTGTTGTCCGAAGTCGTACTGACCATACGCTCCCTGGGGTGCCCGGTCCTGGCCGCGGTCAACGGACAGGCGGCGGGCGCCGGGTTCTCCCTCGCGCTGGCCTGCGACCTGCGCATCGCTTCACGCCGGGCGTCCTTCCACTTCGCGTACGGAGCCATCGGGGCCTCGACGGACGCCGGCATGGCCTGGTTCCTGCCCCGCGTGGTCGGCCACGCCCGCGCGCTGGAACTGCTCCTGGAACAGCCCGTTCTGCGCCCCCCGCAGGCGCTGAAGGAGGGCCTGGTCGGTGCGGTCGTCGACCCCGCGGACCTGGTGGACGCGGGGCTACGCCGACTTGAGGAGCTGGCGCAGGCCGCCCCGCACGCCCTCCGCAGCGCCAAGCGGCTGCTCGACCGGAGCCTGTCGACCGGCCTCGCGGACCACCTCGAGCTGGAGCGCGCGGACTTCGCGGCCGGGGTGGCCTCGCGTGACATGCGGCGCGGGGTCACGTCCCTTCTGGCCGGGGAGTGGCCCGAGTTCCGGGGCGAGTGACCTCACCGCTGTCGCCCGTACCGGCCTCGGCACCGTCGCCCCTTCCCGCCTTGTCGCCGGGGTCGTCCCCGCCGCCCGTACTGTCCTTGTCGTAGCCGCCGTCCACGCCGCGTACGCGCCCGGCGTCCGCGCCTCGTACACGGCCGGAACCAGCACCTCGCGCACGCCCCGTGTCCGCGCCCAGGAACAGGACCGCCACCACGGCGGGGAGGGTGACCGCCGACGCCCACAGCCAGCCGTGCCGCAGCGCCTCGCGCAGCTCCTGCGGGGCGGGGGTGCCGACCACGGCCACCAACAGCGCCACCCCGAAGACCGCGCCCACCTGACGTGCCGTCGCGTTGCCCGCCGAACCCACCGCGTACCGCGCCACCGGCACCTGGGCGAGCGACGCGGCGCTCAGCGTCGGCAGGGCGATACCGGCGCCAAGGCCGGTCAGCGCGCTGACCGGCAACCACTGGCCCAGGAAGTCCGGGTCGGGCCCGATCCAGGTCCCGTAGAGCAGCGCGCCGACCGCGAAGACCACCAGGCCCAGCAGGGCGACGGCGCGCGCCCCGGTCCTGCGGGCGAGGCGCTCGGCCGGCAGCGCGATCAGGGCCGCGGCGATCGGGGCGGGCGTGACGGCCAAGCCCGTGCGCAGCGTGGAGTAGTGCCAGATCGAGGTCAGATACAGCACGTTGCACAGCAGGGTGGCGAAGAAGGCCACCGCGAAGACCAGGGACACGGCGTTGGCGACGGCGAAGGTACGCAGTCGCAGGAAGGCCGGGTCGAAGGCGGGTGCCGGGTGTCGCGCCGAGCGCAGCGCCATCCCGGCGAGGGCCGCCGCCGCGAGTGCCAGGGAGCCGATCGTGGCGGCCGAGGCCCAGCCCCAGTCGTCGCCCTTGACCGCCGCCGCGGCCAGCGCCCCGACGCCCGCGCCGAGCAGGGCGGCGCCGATCAGGTCCGGCATCGGCAGGCCCCGCGGCTCGCGGCTCTCGTGCAGCACCCGCCACCCCAGGACTCCCGCCAGCGCCCCCAGCGGGAGGTTGACCACGAACACCAGCTCCCAGCCCTGGGCGCTGATCAGCACCCCGCCGACCGAGGGCCCGATGCCGGCGGCGGCCGCCGAGGTCGCGCCGTACGCGGCGACCGCCGCGGCCCGGCGCGCGGCCGGGTACACCTCGAGGAGCAGCGCGAGCGACGTCGGCACCAGCATCGCCCCGCCCACGGCCTGCACGACGCGGGCGGCCACGAGCACGCCGACGCTCCCCGCCAGCGCGCACACCCCCGAGGCGAGGGTGAACACCGCGAGCCCCGCCAGGAAGGCCCGCCTGCGCCCCCAGCGGTCGGCGAGGCGGCCGAAGGGCATCAGGAAGGCGGCGAAGACGATGTTGTACGCGTTCAGCACCCACGACAGGTCGCCCAGGGAGTCCGCGGGGAACGAGTGGTGCATGTCGGGGATCGCGATGTTCACGATCGTCGCGTCCAGGAACGCCATGAACGCGGCGACGAGGGTGACGGCGGCCACCGGGCCCGGCCGCGGCACAGATCGATCAGGCACGAGACTCAGCCCCCAGTCCTCCGGTCCCTCACCGAGCCGCCGCACGAGGAGCACTGCCCCCGTGGGCAGAACGCGCAGACCTTACGGGGCGAGGGCGGCAGCCACAAGGGACGGGCGGGGAGTCCGCCGCATTCACGCCAGGGCGGTGCCGGACCACGTGTGCCGTTCCGCGCCCTCCAGGTCGCCCAGCAGCACGGCCGCGATCTCGGACCGCGGCCGCGGGTCCATCAGTTCCTCGTGGCGGAAGCCGATCCGGAAGACCTGGACCGCGCCCTCGACGTGGGGCGCCCAGCTCTGTGCCCGCGCCCGGAGTTCGTCCTCGGTGGCGCCCTTCGTGCCGACGAACAGCCGGACGGAACCGGTGAAGCGGGTGGGGACGTAGCGCTGGGCCAGCACCGCGTTGTTGCGCATCACGGCGAGGACGCGCTCCAGGTGCCGGGCGCCGATGCCCGCGAGCCTGCTGCCCTCGCCCCGGGCCAGAGCCAGCGCGCCGTCCGGGGTCGGCGCGGTGCCGGGGTGGCGGATTCCCGCGTGGTCCAGGAAGGCCGTGAGCAGGTCACGCTCCGACGGCGGCCGCTCCCCCGCGACGGCGGGTCGGCTGTCCACCACCGTCAGCGAGGCGACCGCCTCGCCCGCGGCCCGCAGCCGCACCGCCGCCTCGAAGGCGAGCAGCCCTCCGAACGACCAGCCGAGCAGGTGGTAGGGCCCGTTCGGACGGATCTCCCGGATACGGCCGACGTACTCATCGGCCACTTCCTCGACCGACGCCGGGAACCGGGAGGAGCCGCCGATGTGGGGCGACTGCAGACCGAAGACGGGCCGGTCGGGACCCAGGTGCGCGGCCAGACCCGCGTAGGGAAGGCTCAGGCCGAGAGCAGGGTGGAAGCAGAACAGCGGGGGCCGGGAGCCGGAGGAGCGTATCGGAAGGACCGGCGCGAAGGAGTCCTGTGGACTGTCCTGCGCGGTGTCCCGCACAGCGTGCCGCGGCGTTGCGCCTGCGGTGTCCGGCCGCGACGGCGCGCCGGGGGCTCCGGCGCCCTTGTCCCTGAGTACGGCGGCCAGTTCGGCCACGGTCGGCGCCGTCAGGACGTCGGTCAGGGACAGGCGTACGCCCAGGGCACGGCGGATGCGCGACAGCGCCTGGGTGGCCAGGAGGGAGTGCCCGCCCGCTTCGAAGAAGCTGTCCCTGATCCCGATCCGTACGCCCCCGAGGACGTCGCTCCAGATGCCGAGGAGCGCCGCCTCCACCTCGTCCCGGGGAACGTCGTCGGTGGGCGTCCGGGCCAGGTGGGCCTCCGGGTCGGGCAGGGCGCGGCGGTCCACCTTGCCGTTGGCCGTCAACGGGAGCCGGTCGAGGAAGACGATCGCGGACGCGGCCATGAAGGCGGGCAGCCGTTCCGCCATGCGGCGGGCGAGGTCGGGCTCGGCGGCCGGGTCCGCCACCACATGGGCGATCAGGCGCGCCTCCTCGGTACCGGCGCCGTCGACGACGACCACGGCGTCCTTGACCTGCTCCGAGGAGAGCAGCACCGTCTCGATCTCGCCCGGCTCGACGCGGTAGCCGCGGACCTTCACCTGGTGGTCGAGCCGTCCTCGGAAGTCGAGTTCGCCGCCGGGCAGCGACCGGACCAGGTCCCCGGTGCGGTACATGCGGCTGCCCGCCGGGCCGTAGGGGTTGGGCAGGAACTTCTCCGCGGTCATGCCGGGCCGGTGCCAGTAGCCGCGGGCGAGGCCCGGGCCCGCGAGGTACAGCTCGCCGACGACGCCGGCGGGGACCGGGGACAGCGCGTCGTCCAGGACGAGGGCCTGGGTGCCCGGGAACGGACGGCCGATGGTGATCCGTTCCGCCGCGGTCACCTCGCGGCCCGTGGCGTAGGTCGTGTACTCCGTGGGTCCGTACAGGTTGTTGATCCGTGCCCGCGGTGCGAGTCGGCGCAGCCGGTCCACGATCTCGGGCCGCAGGGCCTCCCCCGCCAGATTGATCGCGCGTACGCCCGCCGGTACGCGGCCCGCTTCGGCGAGGACCCGGCCCACCGACGGCACGATGTTGAGCAGGCTCACCTCCCCGGAACCGTCCGGGGCGTCCCCGGCGTCCGCGTCCAGCAGGTCCAGGGCGTTGTCCGCCAGGATCACCGTGCCGCCGACCGACAGCGGCGCGAACAGTTCGAAGACGGAGAGGTCGAAGGAGATCGACGTGCTGAACAGCACCCGGGCGAGCTCCTCCTCGGTGAAGGACGTGCTCGCCCAGCGCACGAACGCGACCGCGTTCTCGTGCCGCAGCACGACTCCCTTCGGGCGGCCCGTCGATCCGGAGGTGTACAGGCAGTACGCCGCGTTGTCCGGCACCGCACCGGCGTCTTCATACGCGCCGGAGACGGTGAACGGCTCGTCGACCAGGAGCAGTTCGGCCGCGGGCGCCTCCAGCCGGTGGGCGACGTCGGAGGAGGTCACCACCACCCTCGCCCCGCTGTCCTCCAGCATGCCCTGGACGCGGGCCCGGGGGTACTCCGGGTCCAGCGGCAGATAGGCGCCGCCCGCCTTCAGCACGGCCAGCAGGGCGACGACCATCGTGGCAGAGCGGCCGAGGAAGACGCCGACGAGCTGCTCGGGGCCGATCCCCCGCTCCCGCAGCAGCGCTGCCCATCGGTCGGCCCCGGCGTCCAGTTCGCGGTAGGTGAGCCGCTCCTCTCCGGCGATGACCGCGAGGGCGTCGGGCGTGCGGCGTGCGGTGCGCTCCACCAGGTGGTGCAGGCAGGCGTTGTCGCCGGTGGGCCGGGGCGCGCCGGACAGTTCGGCGACCCGGTCGGCGAGCCGGGCGTCCGGGAGGAGGGACAGCTCGCGCAAGGGGGCGGCCGGGTGTCGGGTGACCCGGTCGAGCAGAGTCAGGACGCCGTCGGCAAGGCCCTCGACGGTCGACCGGTCGAACAGGTCGGTCGCGTACTCCAGGCCCGCCGTGATCGATCCGTCGGGGCCGATCTCCTCCGTGACGAAGGTCAGGTCGAACTTCGCCGTACGGTCCCCGGTGTCCAGCTGGGTGACCCGCAGCCCGCCCAGGCGGTGCTCGCCCGGGGTCAGATGGGCGGACATCACCTGGAAAAGGGGGTGGGCGCCGGCCTCACGGGCGGGGGCCAGTTCGGCGACCAGGCGGCCGATGGGCAGGTCGCGGTGGTCGTAGGCGCCGAGCAGGCCGGTGCGCACGCTGTCCAGGAGGGTCAGGAACGTGCTGTCCCCGCCGATGGTGCTCCGCAGGACGACGGTGTTGACGAAGTAGCCGATCAGACGGGCGGCCTCGTCGTGCGAGCGCGCGTCCACCGGGAACCCGACGCAGATGTCCGACTGCCGGGTCCACTTCGCCAGCGTCGCGTGGAAGCCCGCGAGCAGCACCATGTAGAGGGTGGCGTCGTGTTCCCTGCGCAACCCCTCCAAGCGCGCGGCGAGCTCCGGTGGCACGCTGAACCTCAGCATGTCGCCGGACTGGGTGGGCACCGCGGGACGGCTCCTGTCGGTCGGCATGTCCAGCAGGGGTGCCGCTCCGGCGAGCCGGTCCTTCCAGTACCGCAACTGCCGCGCGTAGTCGGGCCCTTCGGCCCACTCCCGCTGCCATACGGCGTAGTCGGCGTACTGCGCGACCGGCGGCGGCAGCGGGGACGTCCGGCCCTCTCCGAAGGCGCGGTACAGCGCGTCCAGTTCGTCGAACATGATCGCGGTGGAGGGCCCGTCGATGGCGATGTGCGGGACGGTGACGAGGAGGACGTGGTCGGTGGGCTCGTTGCGGACCAGGTGCACCAGCAGCGCGAGGTCGGCCGCCAGGTCGAAGCGGTGGTCGGTGTGGGCGTCGCTGATCGCCGCCAGCCGGTCCGCGCGCCGCTCCGGGGTCAGCCGCGACAGATCGGTGACGTCCATGGGGACCTCGCCGGGCGGGTCGACGATCTGGTGTCCGACCCCGTTCTCGGAGACGTAGCGCGTGCGCAGGCTCTCGTGTCTGCGCACGAGTTCCCCGAGCGCGCGGCGCAGTGCGGGCTCGTCCAGTTCGCCCCGCAGCCGCAGGTCGGTCCGTACGTTGTACGCCATGTCGTGGGCGCCGAGCTGGTCGATGTACCAGAGACCTTCCTGGCCCAGGGAGAGGGGCAGGCGCGCCGGGCGCGGCGCGCCGGTGAGGGAGGTCCGGTCCTGGCTGAGCGCCGCGACGATCTCGGTTCTGGCGTTCCGCAGGGCGGCGAGGACGGCCGGGGACAGCGGCTCGGGCGCGCGGTAGCGCAGCGAGCCCTCGTGGACCCACAGACGGGTGCCGGAGGCGCGCAGCTCGGCGAGCAGGCTCTGCACATCGCTCATGACCAACTCCTGGTGGGTGGCGGCGCTAGCTCAGCGCGAGGAGGTCCAGCAGGTCCTCGTTGTAGAAGTCGTCGAGGCCGCAGGCCCCGGACAGGGTGCCGAAGTACCGGTCGACCAGGTCCTGGCGGCCGGCGATCGCCCGCAGCAGGGAGAGCCGTGACTCCGGGACCCTGAGCTCGGCCGTCGTGAGGGTGCTGCGGTAGAAGCCCAGGAACCGCTGCTCCAGTTCGGCGGCGTACCGCGCGAGCGCCGCGTCGAGGCGCGGCTCCTCGTCCAGGCCGGTGCCGATGCTCTCGACGAGGAGCTCCGCCTGGAGGAAGGCGTCGGTGATGCCGCGCGCGGCGATGGAGTCCTTGTGGTGGGCGGCGTCACCGACCAGCGCCCAGCCGGGGCCCGCCGCGCGGCGCAGGTAGTTCTGCTGGTCACCGGTGCCGTAGAGCCGTTCGACCCGGCGGGCGTCGGTCATCCGCTCGGCCAGCCGGGGAGCGGTCGTCCGCACCGCCTCCAGATAGGCGGGCTCGGCCGCGGCGCGCACGGTCTCGAAGTCGGCCTGCGGGAAGTACGTCATCACCAGCGTGAGCGCGTCGTTGGTCGGGATCACCCCGATCCACCGGCCGGGCCGCTCGTACAGCTCGAAGTCGGCGGGCAGGCCTTCCCAGTAGCTGTAGTAGGTGCAGGTCATGCGCCGGTCCTCGGTGACCGTCGGGGCCTGTGCACGCCGGGCGACGAGCGAGCGCATGCCGTCGGCGCCGACGACGAGCCGGGCGCGTTCGACCGACCGCTGCCCTCGGGGTGTGGTGTACGCGACTCCGGTGACCCGGTCGCCGTCGAAGAGGAGGTCGTCGACGCGGCACCCCTGGCGGAGCTCCGCGCCCGCCGCGACCGCGGCGTCGGCGAGGAGCGGGTCGAGCACGTGGCGGCGGGGCGCCCATCCCGCCCGCCGGCCCCCGACGGGCGGTGAACAGCCCGAGACGCTGACGTCAGCGGCCTCGTACCGGACGCGTTCGAGGGGCGGGCAGCCGGAGTCGCGCACCGCGGCGAGGAGTCCCCAGCGGTCCAGGAGCGCCGTGCCGGGCTGGTGGATGTAGTGCGACGAGAGCGTGTCCCGCGGGAAGCGGACCCGGTCCAGGAGCAGGACGCGGTGTCCGGCGCGCGCCAGGAGCATCGCCGTAGGAGATCCCGCGCAGCGCGCGCCCACCACAATGACGTCGTACATCTGTCTTCTTCCTCCTGGTTGTCGGGCCGTGGACGGTATGGGCCCGTTGATTGCGCGGGGCCGCCGCGCCTTAATGAGGGCGGCGACGCTGGTGCCGCTGCCGCCGGAGCTCGCCGGGGAGCGGAAGCTGCTGCCCGGCCTGCTCGCGCTGTCCGACGTCCTGAGCACCGGGCACCACGCGGCGGTGAGCGCGCAGGTGCGCCCGGGCGCCACGGTCGCGGTGGTCGGCGACGGCGCGGTGGGGCTGTGCGGGGTCCTCGCCGCGCGGCGCCTCGGCGCGGAACGCGCCCCGAGCTCCTGCCGGACGTACTGTCCGGCGCCCTGGATCCGGGGCCCGTCTTCGACCGTACGGTCCCGCTGGCCGAGGTGCCGGACGGCTACCGGGCGATGGACGACCGATCGGCCCTGAAGGTCCGCATCACGTTCTGAGCGCGCGCTGCGGCGGTACGGGGGCGGCTCCGCTGCCGCGGGGTGTCCTCGTCCCGTCAGGCGGCGCGCTGCACGTGCCGGACCAGCCACCTCAGCAGGGGATCCAGATCGGCGGCGGCCGACAGGACCCGGTCGACGGCCTCGGGGGTGTGCAGCCAGTCCCCGTCGCCGAGGTACCGGGCGGCGATCAGCGAACGGTGGCGCAGCAGGTGGGTGCGGGCGTGGTCCACCGGATAGCCGCGCGGGGGGCGTTTCATCACGTCCCCGGAGATCCCGTAGCCCTTCTTCCGTACGTCCTCGACGATGCCGGCCAGGTGGCGGCCGCTCCCCTCGGCGGCCACGGCCTTGCGGAACACGTCCACCTGGCCGGGGTCGGGGTACCACCAGGCGCCCTGGATCCGCAGGCCGTCCAGGTCGAAGCGGAGGCCGATCTCGATCTTCCGGCCGAGGCGGATCACCGCGCCCTGGTGCTGCCACCACCACGCGTCGGTGCGGTAGTGCCAGACGGAGAAGTCCTCGTAGCGGGAGTCGGCGTCCGCGACCTCGTGCAACAGGGCGATCATCGGCTGCCGGACGAGGTGCTCGCGGTCCGCGCGGCAGCGCTCGCGGGTCGTGTGGGACGGCTCGCCCTGCAACTGCACCAGCACGTCCATGGCCCGCTCCGGCCAGCCTGTGAACCGTCCACGCATCCGCGCAGGATAGCTCACCCATGATCCGCGCGCGGGGACAGCGAGACGGGCAGGGAGGCGTAGCCCCAGACGTGGTGCGAGGCGTTGCGGCGGGGCTCGCCTGCCAGTTCCACCTTCCCGGTGCGGTGGGCGAGTTCGCCGAGGAACACGGAGAGCAGGAGCCGGGCGAGCGGGGCGCCCAGGCAGAAGTGCACCCCGGTGCCGAACGTGAGGTGGCGGTTGGGCCGCCGGTCGAAGCGGACGGTGTCGGGTTCCTCGAAGGCGGAGGCGTCGCGGTTGACCGACGTGAGCCACACCACGACCGCGTCACCGGCCTTGATCCGGGCGCCGGACAGGGTGAGGTCGCGGGTGGCGACGCGCAGCACGTGCGTCGCCGGGGCCGTCAGGCGCAGGATCTCCTCGACGACGGGCGCCGTCTCCAGGCGGCCCGCGCGCAGTTCGGCCCAGGCCGTCGGGTGCCTCAGGAGGGCGAGAAGGCCGGAGGTCATGGCGTTGCGGCTGGTCTCGGTGGCGGCGACGATCACGTTGTCGCAGGCCAGGATGATCTCCTCGTCCGAGATGTCCTGGCCGCGGGAACGGGCGTGCAGCAGCGCGGAGACGACGTTGGCGTCGGGGGCGCCGGGCGGTTCGAACAGCGCCTCGGTGTAGTAGCGCAGGATCTCCAGATGGGCCTCCTGGACCTCGCCGCTGTCCACGTCGGCGCCGGTGACGCAGGCCATGGCGGCCTCCAGCGGTCCGACGGCGTCGTCGCGGACGCCGAGGAGTTCCGCGGTGACGGCCAGGGGGATGCGGGCGGCGATGTCGGTGGCGACGTCGCAGTGCCCGGCCGTCAGCGCCTCGTCGATCAGCGCCGCCGTGACCTGGCGGGCACGGGTTTCGAGGCGGGCCATGGCGCGCGGGGTGAACAGGGGGGTCAGGGCCTTGCGGATCACGTCGTGGCGGGGCGGGTCGGTGAGGGCCAGCATCGTCCCGGCCCCGGGGTAGGGCTCGGTGAGGTTCTCCCGGAGCATGGTGCCGCGGGTGGAGGTGAAGTCCTTCCACTCCCTGAGCACCCGTTGGGCGTCCTCGTAGCCGGTCACCGACCAGAAGCCGCCCCGCTCCCCCTCGTCCTGCCAGCTGACCGGGCGCGTGTCCCGCAGCTCCCGCCACAGGCCGTGGGGATCGCCGCGGGCGTACAGGTCCGGGTCCGTCAGGGAGGGCGCGGGGCCGGAGAAGGGGCACTCTGGGGGCGCGAGGGGCACGGGTGCACTCCGTTCGGGGTCCGGTGGGGCCCTAGGGCCGGTCGGCGAGGAGGTCTTCGACGTGGCGGGCGAGCTCCCGCAGCTGGGGGTGCTGGTAGACGGCGCGGGTGGAGATCACCACGCCCAGGCTCCTCTTGAGGCCCGCGATCACCTTGAGGGCCATCAGGGAGTGCCCGCCGAGCACGAAGAAGTCGTCGTCGGCGCGGACCCGGTCCCGGCCGAGGACCTCGGCCCAGGTCCGCGCGATCAACGGCTCGACGGGCCCGGTCGGTTCGAGGTGCCCGTCCTCGTCCGCCGGGCGCGCCGCCCGGGCGCGGTCGGCCGCGGCGGGCAGGGCGGCGTGGTCCAGTTTGCCGTTGGCGGTCAGCGGCATGTCCGGCAGGACGGCGAGGCGGGAGGGCACCAGGTAGGGCGGCAGGGTCGCGGCGAGGTGGCTCAGCAGGCGCGCCGCCGTCCGTTCGGGGGCGTCGGCCGTGGCGGGGCCGTGGGCCAGGGTGCAGTACGCGGACAGGCCGCGCGCGGCGTCCGCGGTGACCGCCGCCGCGGCGACGTCCGGGTGGTCGGCCAGGGCCGTCTCGATCTCGCCCGGTTCGATGCGGAAGCCGTGCAGTTTCACCTGGCGGTCGGTGCGGCCGAGGTAGTCCAGGGTGCCGTCGGCACGGCGTCGTACGCGGTCCCCGGTGCGGTACATCCGGGATCCCGGCGACGCCGCGGCCGCGGGGTCGGGCAGGAACCGTTCCGCGGTGAGGGCGGGTCGGCCCAGATAGGCCTGCGCGACACCGGATCCGGCGAGGAACAGCTCGCCCTCCGTGCCGTCGGGCACCGGCCGCAGCTGGGCGTCGAGCACCTGGCCCCGTACGCCGTGCAGCGGCAGGCCCAGATGCGGGCGGTCGCCGGTGATCCACGCGGCGGTGGCGTCGACGGTGGTCTCGGTGGGGCCGTAGACGTTGACCGCTTCGACGAGCCCGCGCTCGGCCGCCAGCGCGAGGTCCCGCCACAGGGGCGTGGGGATCGGCTCCCCGCCGACGAACAGGCGCAGCGGTGTGCCACCGGGGTGGTCGAGCAGCAGGTCACTCAGGACCTGCCAGTGCGAAGGGGTCACGTCGAGGTCGGTCACGCCGTGTTCGCGCACGTGTGCGGCGAAGGCGGCGGGTTCGGAGCGCAGCCGGTCGTCGATCAGGACGAGGGTGTCGCCGCGGCACACCCGGGCCCACTGCTGGACGGACGCGTCGAAGGAGACGCTGGCGTTCCAGCCGACCGTCCTGGGCGCGTCCGCGTAGAGCCCGCCGTGTTCCAGGGCGGCGATCAGGTGGGCCACGCCGCCGCGGGAGACGACGACGCCCTTGGGCCGGCCGGTCGAACCCGAGGTGTAGATGACGTAGGCGGGGTCGTCGGGGGTGGGGGTCGTCTCCGGGCGGCGGGCGGCGGTGTCCGGGGCCCGCTCGTCCACGGCCACCGGGCGGACGCCCGGGTGGGGCGCCGGGTCCGGCCGGTCGGTGACGACCAGGCGCAGGTCCGCGTCCCGCGTCATGTGCGCGAGGCGCTCGGCGGGGTAGCCCGGATCGAGCGGGACGTACGCGCCGCCCGCCCGCCACACGGCGAGCAGCGCGACGACGAGGTCCACCGAACGCGGCAGCCGCACGCCCACCAGCGTGCCGCGGCGCACACCGTGCCCGGCGAGCACGTCGGCCAACCGGGCGCTGTGGTCCGCCAGTTCGCCGAAGCTCAGGCAGCGCTGTCCGTCGCGGACCGCGGGCCTGTCGGGCGTGCGGTCCGCCGCCCGCAGGAAGCGGAGAACCGGATCCCCATGAGGTGCGGGCGCTGCCGGTGCGCCGTCCGTGTCCGGCATGCCGGCCGCCTCCGAAGCGCGGGGGGTCATGTGCCCAGTCCCGCGAGGGCGGGCACCGTGGGTCGGCAGTCCTCCACCCGGACGGGTTCGCCCATCGCCACCAGGATCCTGCGCTTCCCCCGGAAGGCCTGGCGGCCGTGGGCCGCGAGCACGTTGTCCACCATCATCAGGTCGCCCGGTCGCCAGCTCTCCCAGACGGTGGCGCGGTCGTACGCGGCGTGGATGGCGGCGATGTCCTCCTCGGTGAGGGGCTCCCCGTCGCCGTAGGAGGTGTTGAACGGGAGCCGGTCCGGGCCGAGTTCGCCCGTCAGGACGTCGCGGATGTCCGGGTCGAGGGACCAGGCGTTCCAGAACGCCACGTGGTTGAACCAGACGTCGTCGCCGGTGCGCGGGTGCCGGATGACGGCGGAGCGGCGCTGGGTGGTGCGCAGGCTGCCGTGCTCGTCCCAGCTGTGGGCGATGCGCTCGCGGCGGCAGTACGCGGCCACGGCGTCGGCGGAGTCGGTGCCGAAGGCGGTGCGCCAGTCCAGGGAGAGGTGCTCGTCGTAGGTGCGCGTCAGGGCCCAGCCCTGCCGCCGGAACCGCTCGGTGAGCTCGTGGGGCAGGTGTCGCAGCACCTCCCGGCAGTCCGCGACGGGGGTGGCGCCGCCGTGGTCGGGCGCGGTCAAGCAGCAGAACAGCAGGATGCCGGGGAAGGTGAGGGTGTAGCTGTTCTCGTTGTGCAGCCGGATGGGCTGGCTGGGCGGCAGGTCCGTCGAGGAGAAGACGTCGTCGCCGTACGCGGTGCGGGGGGTGGCCTTCTCGCGGTAGGCGGCGTTCTCGGTCAGGAGCCGGTTCCGCAGCGCCGCGAAGTCCTGGGGTGTGGAGATGGGCAGGCCGCGCACATAGACCGCGCCGTACCGGTCGAGGGCCGTGCGCAGGGGTGCCCGTACGGAGTCCAGCCAGGCGCCTGCCTCGGCCACGTCCTGGGTGTGCGGGGCCTGGACGAGGGCGGGTCGTCCGGCCGGCTTGACGCAGTCCACGATTGCCTCTCCTTGTGAAGGGCGGTTCGGCCCGGTCCTGGTGCCGGGCGGTCAGCCCGGCGTCGGCCGGTGTGCGGTCAGCGCCGCGAAGTGCGTGGGCAGCGCCTCCCAGACCGCCGGGGTGTAGAAGTGGCCGCCGGGCAGCCGGTCGGCGCGCAGGGTCCCGCTCGTCGCCTCGGCCCACTGCCGGTCGGCTTCCGGTTCGATGACGGGGTCGTCCGCGCCGTACAGGACCTGCACGTCCACGCTCGTGCGGGTCTTGGTCGGCCGGTAGGAGTCGCGCACCCGTACGTCGGCCCGCATCAGGTCGATCGCCATGCGGCGCAGGTCGGCGTCCTCCAGCACGTAGTCGGGCAGTGATCCGCTGGTGCGCATCCAGAGCAGCAGGTCCTCGTCGCCGTCCTCGGCGCGCGGGAAGCGGTCCCGTTCGGTGACTCCGCGGTACGGGGCGTTGCAGGAGGACACGACGAGGGTCTGCGGCAGCGGGCCGCCCCGGCGTTCGAGGCGGGTGGCCACGTCGTACGCCATCCAGCCGCCCATGCTGTGGCCGAACAGGACGTAGGGCAGCTCGCCCGCGGCGCTGCGCACCGCCTCGGTGGTGTCCTCGGCCAGCTCCTCCCAGCCGGGGGCGAAGTCCTCGGCGAACCGGGCCTCCCGGCCGGGGTAGCACACCAGCGCGAAGTCCGTCTCCTCGTCGAGCAGGGGGCCCCAGCCGCGGTAGGCGCCGGTGCCGCCGCCGCAGAAGCCCAGGCAGACCAGGGTCCGCCGGGCGGCGGGCCGGTGCAGGGGGCGGATCACGGCCCGCCGCGGGTCGAGGCGGGTGGTCATCGCGGGGCCCCTCTCCGCCGGGGTGCTGTCGCGGCCCGGTGTCCCGGGCGTGCGGACGTGGCCCTGAGGTCGCTCACTTCGGCTCCTTCCTCGTGCCCGGCGCGGGTCCTGGCACGGCACGGCCGTGGGGTCGTGTGCTCGGGTCGTGCGCGTGAGTCGTGCGGATGGGGTGCACGCGTGAGGCGTGCGCGTGAGGTGTGCGCGTGGTCGTTCCGGTGGGGTCAGATCTCGCTGAAGTTCAGGCCCGCCTCGGCGATCGCGGTGAGTGCGGTGGCCAGTCGGGGCGCGTGGCGCTCGTCGAGCAGGGTGAAGTGGTTGCCGGGCACGGTGTGGGTCACCACGTCGGGGAGCACCTCGCCCCAGCCGTGGTCGGGCCCTTGGCGCAGCGCGGCGTAGGGGTCGGGCGAGGCGTCGGCCTCGGCGGCGCGCAGGAGGTGCACCGGGCCGTCGTAGGGGTGCGGGGTGTAGTCCAGGTACGCGCCGCGGTTGCGCTCGATCGCCCGCCGCAGCCGGGTCAGTTCGTCGGGCGCTTCGTCGCCGATGGCCGTGTCCAGGCCCTCCGTGGCGATGATGTCCAGGTCCAGGAGCGCGGCGCGCGCCGCGGCCCGTTCGGCGGGCTGCAGGCGCCGTCCGTCGGGCGGCACCCAGGTGTCCAGCAGGACGGTGCCGGTGACGTCCTCGCCGCGTTCGCGCCACGCGCGGGCCATCTCCAGGGCGATGCACCCGCCCATGGACCATCCGGCGAGCAGCACGGGGCTGAGCCCGCGCACGCCGTCGACCGCCTCGACGTAGCGGGCCGCGAGGCTCTCGACCGTGTGCTCGGCCTCGCCGTCCGGGGACTGCAGGCCGAGGACGGAGAAGTCGTCACCCAAGGCCCGGGCGACGGCGTGGAAGGGCAGCGCCGACCCGGACGTGGCGTGGACGAAGACGACCAGGGGCCTGCCGGGGCGCGGCACCAGGGGCACCAGGCTGGTCTCCGGGGCGCTGTGGGTGAAGTCGAGGCGCTCGGCGAGCCGCCGGACCGTCGGCGCCTCGAACACGTCGGCCACCCGCAGGCGCACGCCGAGGCGGCGCGCGCACACCGCGATCAGCTTGAAGATCTTCAGGGAGTGACCGCCCAGGTCGAAGAAGCTGTCGGTCGCCCCCACCTCGGGCAGGCCGAGCGCCTCCGCGTAGCTGAGGGCGAGCTGGCGCTCCACCTCGCCCTCGGGCGGCACCCGGGGAGTGGTGCGCGGGAGCGTCTCGCCGAGCCAGGCCCGTTGCAGGGCCCTGCGGTCGGTCTTGCCGTTGACGTTGACGGGGATGGCCTCGACGGCCTGGACGCCGGCGGGGACCATGGTCTGCGGGAGCGCGCCGCGCGCGTGGTCGAGCAGGGCCGCGGCGTCGAACCGGGCGCCCGGCGCGGTGCGGACGAAGGCGGCGAGCGCCCGGTCGACGCCCTCGCCCACCGTGACCACGACGCATTCGGCGACGTCGGGGTGGAGGCGAAGCACCGCCTCCACCTCGGCCAGTTCGATGCGGTTGCCCCGGATCTTGACCTGGGTGTCCAGGCGTTCCAGGAAGGTCACCGTGCCGTCCGGCCGGTAGCAGCACAGGTCGCCGGTGCGGTACATGCGGCTGCCCGGCGGGCCGTACGGGTCGGGCAGGAAGCGCTCGGCGGTCAGTTCCGGGCGGTGGTGGTAGCCGTGGCTGATGCCGATCGGGGAGCTGAGGTACGCCTCGCCGGGCACGTTGACCGGCACCACGTTCAGCTCCTCGTCCAGCACGTACATCCGGTAGTGCCGGTGGGGGCGGCCCAGGGGCACGACCGGGTCGCCGGGGGTGTCGGCGAGGCGGGTGCTGATCATGCAGGCGGTCTCCGTCGGCCCGTAGCCGTTGATCAGCTCGGTGCCGAGGGCGGCGAACTTCGCGTAGAACGCGTCGCGCAGGCCCGGGGTCACCACTTCGCCACCGGTGTGCAGATAGCGCACGGCGCGCCAGCGCCCGGGGTCCTCGATGTGGTCGACGACCGCCTGCAGCAGGGTCGGGGTGAGGTACACGGTGGTCACCGCGTGCCGTTCGACCACCTCCACCAGCTGTTCCGGGTCCCTCTCCGCGCCCGGCGGGCACACCACGACGCGGGCGCCCACGTACAGCGGCCACAGGATCTCCCACAGCGAGGTGTCGAATCCGTAGGACGTCTTGAACAGCATCACGTCGTCGGGCCGGTAGGACAGATGGCGCTGCATCTCCAGGATGTCGGCGACGGCGGTGGCGACCGGACAGATGACGGCCTTCGGCTTGCCGGTGGATCCCGAGGTGTAGAGCAGGTGGGAGACGTTGTGGCAGTCGCCCTGGGCCGGGAGGTCGCCCTCGGGCTCGCCCGCCGCGGCCGTGTCGAGATCCGCGAAGGTGTGCACGGCCCAGGTCCCGACGGGCATCCGGCCGGTGCCGTCCGCCTCGGCGACCACGAGCTCCGGGGCGGTGTCCTGGAGCATGAACGCAAGGCGGGCGTCCGGCAGTTGGGGGTCAAGCGGCACATAGGCCGCGCCGCTCTTGGCGACGGCGTACACCATCGCCAGCGTGCGGACGCCGCGGTCCATGAACAGCGCCACCCGGGTGCCGGGCCCGGCGCCCAGGCCGCGCAGCGCCCGCGCCAGGCGGTTGGCCCAGGCGTTGAACTCACGGTAGGTGAGGGTCCGCTCGCCCACCTCGACGGCGACGGCGTCGGGGGTGCGGGCGGCCTGCTGCTCGAAGGGCTCGGCCAGGGTGGCGTACGGGACGTCGAGCGCCTTGTGGGGGTTGAGGCCGTACAGGATCCGCTGCCGCTCCGCGTCGGTGACCAGCGGGTGGGTGCCGACGGCCGCGTCGGGGTCCGCTGCGAGTGCGGTGCTCAGGTGCAGCCAGATGTCGCGGAACCGGTCGAGGGTCGTGGCGTCGAAGAGGGCCGCAGAGCACTCCATGACGCCGCTGACGCCCTGGGGCGTCTCCGACAGGGTCGCCGACAGCTCCCACTTGGCGGTGCCGTACTCCAGGAGCTTGAGCGGGTTCATCTGCGCGCCGCGCAACTGGAGCCGTTCGTCGCTCTGGAAGCCGAAGAAGGTCTGGAAGACGGGGTGGGTGGTGAGGCGGCGCGGGGTGCCCAGGGCGTCCACGATCCGTTCGAAGGGCACCGTCTGGTGGTCCTGGGCCTCGGCGGTGGTGGTGTGCACGGCGCGGATGACGTCGTGGAACGACGCGGCGGCGACCACGTCGGTGCGCAGCGCCACCGACTTCACGAAGCATCCGGCGATCCGCTCGGCGTCGGGGTGGTCCCGGCCGCTGAGGGCGGTGCCGACGACGGTGTCGCGCTGCGCGGTCAGCCGCATCAGGAACACCTTGTAGGCGGCGAGCAGCACGACGAACAGCGTGGTGCCGTTGCGCGTGGCCAGGTCCTTCAGGGCACCGACCAGACCGGGCGGCAGGTCGACGGCGACGGAGTGGCCGCTGCGGCTCGGCTCGTCGCCGCGCGGCCGGTCGGCGGGCAGGTCGAGGACGGCCAGGTCGCCGCCGAGCTTGTCCTTCCAGTAGGCGAGTTCGACGACGGCGCGGTCCTTGTCGGCGGTGTCGTCGAGCCAGGCCGCGTAGTCGAGGAAGCCGACGTCCGGCGGCGGCCCGAGCGGCGCGCCCGCCAGCAGGGCGCTCAGCTCCTCCATGTACGTCGACATGGAGGCGTAGTCGTTGACGATGTGGTGGACGACGAACACCAGCAGCACGGCGTCGCCGGGCAGGGCGACGGCCGAGACGCGGAACAGGGGCGGCCGGTCGACGCGCAGCGGCACCTGGGCACTGGCGTTGGCGATCTCCTCGGCGCGGCGCTCGGCGTCCTCGGCGGGCAGTGCGCGCAGGTCGTGCCAGTCCACGTCGGGGTCGAACGGCGGCCGGTCGTACTGGCGGGCCTCGCCGTCCTCGACGGTGATCCGCAGCCGCAGCGCGTCGTGCCGCTCGACCAGGGTGCGCAGGGCGCGGCGCAGGTCGGCCTCGGTGCAGGCCCAGGGGATGCGCAGGTTGTCGAAGCAGTTGTACTCGGTGCTGTCGGGGAAGAGCTGGGTGAAGAACCAGATGCCCGCCTGGGCGGGGGTGAGCGGCACGCCCGTGCCGGGCCGGTGCGCGGGGATGGCCAGGTGGCGGGTGGTGGTGACGCTCTGGCTGAGCAGTCGCCTGATCAGTTCGTGCCGGGCGTCGGTCGTCCTGTCCATCTCAGCCTCCCGAGCCGCGTGCGTTGAGTGCCTCGATGCGCTCGGCGGCCTCCTGCTCGGACATCGAGCCGACGAGCTCGCCCAGGGTCCGTTCGATGAGGGCGGCCAGGCCGCGTACCGTCGGGTCCTCGAAGAACGCGGCGACGGGGACGCGGATGCCGAACAGGGCGGAGATCCTGACCATCACCTGGGCGACCTTCAGCGAATTGCCGCCCAGGGAGAAGAAGTTGTCCGTGGGCCCGACGTCGGGCAGTGCGAGGACGCGGCTCCACAGGCGGCACAGTTCGGCCTCCAGGTGCGACCGCGCCTGCTCGCCCTCGCCGCGGGCCGCCCTGTCCTCGGCGGTCGGCGCGGGCAGCGCGGTGCGGTCCAGTTTCCCGGAGGCGGTGTAGGGCAGGGCCGGCATGCGGACGTAGACCTGGGGCAGCAGGTGGCTGGTGAGGCGCTCGGCCGCCCACCGGGCCAGCTCCTCGATGTCCACGTCCGTGCCGACGACGTAGCCGACCAGGGCGGCGTCGCCCTGCTCGTCGGGGCGCACCAGGACCGCGCAGTCCCGCACGCCGGGTCCTTCGGCCAGGACCGCCTCGACCTCGGCGGGTTCGACCCGGGCGCCGCGGATCTTGGTCTGGGTGTCGGCGCGGCCCAGGAAGAGGATCTGTCCGTCGGGGGCGTGCGCGCCGAGGTCCCCGGTCCGGTAGAGGCGTTCGCCGGGTTCGAGGGCGTAGGGGTGCGGGACGAAGCGCTCGGCGGTCAGCGCGGGCTGGTGGTGGTAGCCGCGGGCGAGGCCGCCCACCCCGGCGACGCAGATCTCCCCGGGGACGCCGTCCGGCACCGGCTGGAGCGCCTCGTCGAGCACGTACGGCCGGTACAGGCCGACCTGGCGGCCCACCGGTACGTGGGCGGCGTGCGGCGGCACCCCGGTGTCCAGGTGCGGCCGCCGGCCCGCCCAGACGGCGAGCTCGCACGTCTCGCTCTGGCCGTACGCCGAGTGGATCTCGGCGTCGCCGAACCGCTGCCGCACCCCGTCGAGGAGCCGGGTCGGCAGGGCCTCGCCCGAGGTCTGCACCCAGCGCACGCCGGGGAACTTCGCGTCCCCGGCCTCGTCGAGGAACACCTTGAGCATGGACGGCACGAAGTGCACGAACGTCACCTCGCCGCGGGTGAGCAGATCGACGAGGTGGGCGACGTCCCCCTCGCCGTGCGGCTCCGCCAGGCGCACCGAGCCACCGGCCGACAGCGGCGCGAGGATCTCGATGACCGCGACGTCGAAGATGAGCGGCGTCTTGTGCAGGGTGACCGTGCCGGGCCCCAGGCCGTAGTACTCGGCCGTCCAGTCGACGCGGATCGCGGCGCACGTGTGGTCCGTGACCACGCCCTTGGGGACGCCGGTGGAGCCGGAGGTGAAGTAGATGAACGCGGCGTGGTGCGGATGCACGGGGGTGCGGGCCGTGCCGCGTTCGGCGGTGTCGTCGTCCGGGTGCTCGCTCACGCACGGGATGTCCAGGCCGTCGACGGCGCGGGTGCCCGGTGCGCAGACCACCAGCCGGGCGCGGGCCGAGCTCAGCACGGTCCGGACGCGTTCGGGCGGCATCCGGTCGTCGAGGGGGACGAAGGGCGCGCCGCACTTGAGGACGGCGAGCAGGGCCACGACCAGTTCCGTCGAGCGGCGCAGGTGGAGGGCGACCGGCCGCTCGGGTCCCGCGCCCAGGGCGGTGAGCCGGTCGGCGAACCGCTGGGCGCGGGCGTCGAGTTCGCCGTAGGTCACGGTCTCGTCGGCGGTGAGCAGCGCGACGCGCTCCGGGTGGCGGGCGGCCTGCTCCTCGAAGGGGCGGTGCAGCGGGTGCGGCGCGGGGGCGGCGGTCGCCGCGGCGTCCGTCGCCGCGATCCGGGCCGCGGCCTGCTCGGCGCTCAGCAGGCGCAGCGAGCCGACGCGGGTGGCGGGCTCGGCCAGGGCGTGGCGCAGCAGGGCTTCCAGGGCGGCCGGGGTCCACCGCCCGTCGGGCGCGGCGATCTCCGCCGTGGCCTCGTCGGCTCCGGGCGGTGTGGCCAGTACGACGTGTACGGCGTCCTGTCCGTCCGGGGCGCTCGGCGTGGCCTTGACGGGCGGGGCGGACGGAGCGGTGGGAGCGAGCGAGGCGGACGGCGTGGCCGGGGCGGGCGGCGCTGGTGACGCGGCGTGGACCTGTGCCACGAGGTCGGTGAAGCGCACCGCGTCCGTCACCCGCACCGCCGACGGCGTACCGCCGGTGATCAGTCGGCGCTCCTCGACGCGGTCATAGCGGAACAGCGTCGCGGCCACCGCCGCGGCGAGGACCGTCTCCGCCGTAGCGCCGTCCTTCCGCGCGAGGGCCGCGGCCCGGGCCATGAGGTCCGGCGGCAGGGCCAGCCGCACGGCCGGTCGGTGGGTTGTCACTGGTGGTCCTCCCCCTCCGTGTGGCGGCCCGCGCTCGACGGTCCCGCGAAGCCGCAGGTGAGTTGCGCGGTACGGGCGGTGATGCTCGGGAAGCGGTGCTCGCACTCTCCGATGAACGGGGTGCGGTACGTGGGCGGCAGCCCTTCGAAGGTCTGCTCGCCGTACGGGTACAGGCCGTTGAGGGACACGTCGATCAGCGCGGCGCGCAGCCGGCGAAGGAGCTGGTCGAGCACCTGCCGCTCGGCGACGGGGCGGCGGACCGTCAGGAAGAAGTGGTCGTAGAAGATCGAGCGCACCGCCCGGTCCTGGAGGCGCATCTCCCCGACGGACTGCTGGAGCAGGGACTCGCTGCCGGGCACCAGGCGGGCCGCCACGGCGCCGTGCACGACGTGGTTGACCCGCAGCGCCTCCTCCAGCTGGGGGTTCCCGAGGCCGTCGGCGGTGCCGGGGACCCGGCCGTGGAAGAGGCGGCGCACCGGGCGGTAGTCCGGTGCCCAGCTCCCGCTGAAGCCGTGGTGGTGGCGGTGCATCGCCGGGCGGATGACCCGCTCGTAGCTGTCACGGGTGCAGGAACTGGTGTACAGCATCATGGCGTTGTACCCCTCGGCGAGCCCCGCGAGCAGTTCGGCACCGGTGCGGGGCGAATCCGGCCCCGGCGATGGCGATGGCCCCGGCTCCGCCTCCGGCAGGCGGGCAAGGACCCGCGCCATCAGGTGCCACAGCAGGAACGAGATCTGGTGCCCGGTGATCCACCGGAACCAGAACACGTCGTCGAGGGTGTCGCGGTCGGCGAGGTGGATCTCCTCCTGCGACAGCCACGCCGTGGCGTGTCCGAGCCTGCGCGCGGCGTGCTCCAGGGCGGCGTCGGCGGCGGGGTCCGGGCCGTCCCGGTCGAGGCCGTCCGGCTCGGGCAGGTGGAGCGGCTCCAGGCCGTAGGGGTAGGCGCCGAAGTCCCACTCCGCCACCCGCGTCGCGGTGGTCACCTCGGCGGCCCTCCCGCTCACGGGCGCGCACCGGGTATGTAGGTGAACTCGAACTCGAGACCGTTGACGTCGAGGAAGTAGAAGCTCTCCACTCCGTCGGCGTCCACCACGACGTCGGTCGCGCTCTCCTGGTCGGCGAAGGTGTAGGAGCCGGAGCGGAACAGCGCCAGCCAGTGCTCGCGCCAGGCCACCAGTTCCGCGGAGGAGCCCGCCTGGAGGCACACGTGCTGGTACTGCGCCGCCTTGGGGTCGGGCGGCTGTGCGGCGCTGCCCTGCCGGTCGAAGAGGTGGAAGCGCACCGAGCCGCACTCCAGCTCCACGAGGGTGGTGATCCCGGGCAGCCTGCTGAGGGTGAGCGACGAGAACGTGGACAGCGTCCAGTTCGGCGTGCAGCCGAAGAAGTCCTGGTACCAGTTGAGGGAGTTCTCCAGGTCCGCGGTCTGTACGCCGATGTGGTTGAAGGACGGCGCCGTCGCCGGTGGCGCTCCCGGGGCACGGCTCGTGCCGGGCGGCGGCACGCTCATGAGGTCTGCTCCCCGGCCGCGGCCTCCATGCTCCGGCGCAGACTGGCCGGGCGCATGTCCGTCCAGACCTCGGCGATGTGCGTGAGGCAGGCGTCCTTGGGCCGTGGCGGACCGATCACTTCCCAGCCGGCCGGCACGTCTCTGCCCGCCGGCCAGATGGAGTACTGCTCCTCGACGTTGCGTACGACGAGGAAGTCGGGCTCGCTCGCGGCCTCAGACGTGGTGTCCACTGCCGTCACCTCCCACAAGGCTCTCTACGGTGGCGTCGCCGCCCGGGTCCGATGCGGTGCGGCCGTCGTCCAGGGACATGCCGAGCAGCTCGCCGATCAGCTTGTCGATGCGTTCGTCGTCGGGTTCCAGCGTCGGCGGGCCCGGATCGCGCTCCGCGCGCGGCCAGTTCGCACAGGCCCGCCACGATCCGTTCGCGGTCGCGGACGATCCGGTGCGCCCCGCCCGTGTCCGGCAGCCCTTCGGCGAACCGGGGCAGGAACTCGCTGGAGTGGATCACACGGTCGAGGTCGACGCCTTCGGGTATCCGGGGCTTCCCGCCGGGGCAGGTGTGCAGCGGGTCGATCTCCCGCGCGGCGATGGCGAGCGCCAGGTTCGACGGTCCGAATCCGATGCCGACGACGTCGTACGGCTCGGTCGGCGACGGCCCCGCGGCAACAGCGGACTCCACAGCTTCGTTGAGCAAACCGGGTACCCCGTCCTCTGGTCCCTTTGCCGGTGCACAGCCGCGTCAGCCCATGGGCAGGCCGCCCAGGGGATTCGAGGCACACCACCCGCGCGATCGGCTCATGCGCATGAAAAACGAGGGGCGGCAAAGGATTGGAATGTTATTGATGCGCCATTTCGAAAACACGGCCTGCTCGAGGGAGGTGCAGACGGAGTAGCCGTCCGACGTGTCCGGCATCGGCCAATTCGGCACCCGCCTTCACCATGCGATCAACATTCAACGAAGCCCAACACTACGGTGATCGAAAATTCCAGTCAACAGTGGAATCAGGACATGGCTCCCCTCCCCCGCAACTCCTCGGGGCGGAAACGCATCGGCCCACATTCGACGACATGTGCACTGATGACAGCCGTGGGCGGAGATCACTTCACCACCCCGTCGAGACGTACGGAACCGGCCCGTGTGAACGTGGTGCGAAGCGGTTCGCCGCCCACCCGCCGCCTGTCGCCACGGTGTTGACTGGCGAATATCACCGGGCTACCGTCGCCATGACTCCCGGTCCCGCACCATGCGTCCGCATCTCCGGGGCCCGTGCCCGCTGCATGGCCGCGCGGAAGAGCCGCCAGGCCACGCGAAGACGAGGCGTGACTCTCCATTCATCGGCAATTCACGCTGCCGCCGCTGCCCTCACAAACCTGTTTCTGGAAGGACTGGCGAGTTTGCATTCTCATCGCGTCAGCACGGTGGAGATAGACGAGGAAAGACTGGCCAAGGAGCTGGAGCAGGCGAAGGAGTTCGACTTCGCCGAGCCCTATGACGAGTTCCTGTGCAGCCGCCCGGCACGCCGACAAGGGCAGATCATGCTCTGGGCGCCCGGGGGCGACAACGGGGACGGCATCATCAAGCACTACGACGACGGCTGCGCGTCGGGTGTCACGGAGTACGGCCGACAGCTGCCGTACCTCGTACAGATCATGGAAGAGTCGTTGTCCATGAGCCATCTGCGGTTCGCCCGGCTGGCCGCGCTGACCTCGAACGTCCTGGTCCCGCACCGCGACTACGTCGAGTTCGACACGGCCGCCGCCACCGACAGGCGCCCCGCGCACCGGCTGCACATCCCGCTGATCACCTTTCCGGACTGCTACTTCAGCGACGACAACGTGGTCTTCCAGATGGCGGCCGGGGAGGTGTGGTTCCTCGACGTCACCAAGGTGCACAGCGCCGCCAACCTCTCCGACGAGCTGCGCCTGCACCTGATCGTCGACTTCGTCGACACCGAGGACCACGACGAGCTGCTCACCCTCGGCACCGAGCCCGAGCGGGTGATCCCCGACTCCCGCGTCGTCCACCGTCCACGGCTGCCGGACGCCGCACGGCAGGCCCTGTACGGCCTGGCCGACGTGGTCGACCCGGGCAACCTCCGGGAGGTGTTCGGCCTCGTCGCCAGGGCGGGCTTCCAGTACGACGGCGGCGAGAACTTCTTCTGGCGGACGATCGCCGAGATCCGCGACCGGGTCGCCGATCCCGCGATGGCCGCGCGCCTCGCGGAACTGGACGACTACTTCCTGTGCGCACGCACCACGTGACCGGCGCCGCGGAACCCGGGCGGGCCGCGCTGCCCGGCGGCACGGCCGCGCCGCCCCGGCGGTCGATGCGGCACGGCGTGGTCATCCTGCCGGAGCACCCCTGGCCCCGGGCCCGTGACCTGTGGCGCCGGGCCGAGGAGCTGGGCTTCGACCACGCCTGGACCTTCGACCACCTGATGTGGCGGCGGCTGCGCGAGTCGACGTGGTACTCGGGCCTGACGACGCTGACCGCCGCGGCCGCCGTCACGACCAGGCTGCGGCTCGGCACGCTGGTGGCCAGCCCCAACCTGCGCCACCCGGTCTCCTTCGCCAAGGAGCTCATGACGCTCGACGACATCTCCGAGGGCCGCCTCATCTGCGGGGTCGGGGCGGGCGCCCAGGGCTTCGACGCCGAGGTCTTCGGTGCCGCTCCCCTGTCCCCGGCCGAACGGGCCGCGCGCTTCGAGGAGTTCGTCGAGCTGACGGACCTGCTGCTGCGCGAGGCGGAGACCAGCTACAGCGGCCGGTACTTCCAGGCGCGGGAGGCCCATATGCATCCGGGCTGTGTCCAGCGCCCGCGGGTGCCGTTCGCCCTCGCGGCCGGCGGCCCCCGCGGGATGCGCCTCGCGGCCCGGCACGCACAGTCCTGGATCACCGTCGGGGTCCCGGGACGCTTCCAGGAGGGCCGCTTCGACCGGATGGCCGGGCTGCTCGAGGACCAGCTCGCACGGATCGACGAGGCCTGCGCCGCCGAGGGCAGGGAGCCGTCCACGCTCGCGCGGATCGTCGTCGCCGGTGAACAGCTCGGTGGCGTCCTGGAGTCGGCGCAGTCCTTCACGGAGGCCAGGGAGATGTTCTCGGGGATGGGCTTCACCGACATGGTGGTCTTCTGGCCCCGCGCGGACTTCCCCTTCGCGGGACGCCCCGAGGTCCTCGACGCCATCGCGCCGCTGCTGCACGAGGGCGCCGACACCGCGTCCCGGCATACCGACCCCACGGCGCGTCCGGCATGAGCGGCACACCGCCGGACGACGGCGCCCACGCCCTGACCGGTGCGCTGCGCGCGGCCGGGGTCTCCGTGTGCTTCACCAACCCCGGCACCTCGGAGATCCATCTGGTGGCGGCGCTCCAGGACACCCCGGGCACGCGCACCGTGATGTGCCTGTTCGAAGGGGTGGCGACCGGCGCGGCCGACGGCTACGGCCGCATGGCACCCGTCCCGGCCATGACCCTGCTCCACCAGGGTGCCGGGCTCGCCAACGGCCTCGCCAATCTGCACAACGCCCAGCGGGCGGGCTCCCCCGTGGTGAACGTCGTGGGCGACGGGGCGATCACCCACCGCGGCCTCGGCGCGCCCCTGGAGTCCGACGTCGCGGCCCTCGCCCGCCCCATGTCGCAGTGGGTCCGCAGCAGCGCGCACGCCGCGGACCTGGCAGCCGACGCGCTCGCCGCGCTGCGGGCGGCGTGCGGTCCGCCCTCCGGGGTGGCCACCCTGGTCGTCCCCTCGGACGTGGCCTGGTCGCCGTGGAGCCCGGAGCCACCGGGCCCCGCGGCGCCGGACCCGGCCGCCCCCAGCGGGCGGCAGCAGCACACGACGGCCCCTGCCGGCGCTCCGGCCGAAAGCGCCCGCGCGTTGCGGGCGGGCCCCGGCACCCTGCTGCTGCTCGGCGGGCGGACGCTCACCGCCCGCGGCCTCGCCGCCGCCGACCGCATCGCGCGGGCCACCGGCGCCCGGATCCTCGCCGAGCCGTTCCCCGGGCGGCTCGAACGCGGCCTGGGCGTGCCGTGCGTCGAGCGGCTCAGCGCGGCTCCCGAGACCGCGCGGGCCCGCCTCGCCGATGTCACCCGGCTGATCCTGGCGGGGGCGTCCCGGCCCGTCACCGCCTTCGCGACCCCCGGGGTGCCCGGCGACCTCGTCCCGCCCGGCTGTACGGTGACCCGTCTCGCCGATCACGGCCAGGACGTGGCCGACGTACTGGACGAGGTCGCCGACCAGGTCGCCCCGCGCACCCGGCCGCGGCCCCACGAGGCGCTGCCCGGACCCCGCCCTTCCCCCGGGGCCGAGCTGACCGCCGAGACGGTGGCGCGGGTGGTGGGCGCCGCGCTGCCCGAGGGGGCCGTCCTCGTCGACGAGACCAACACGTCCGGCGCGGCCCTTCCGGCCGCGACCGCCTCGTCCGCGCGGCACGATCTGCTCACCCTGTCCGGCTTCGCCATCGGCCAGGGCCTGCCGCTCGCCGTCGGCGCCCAACTCGCCTGTCCAGAGCGGCCGGTGATCTGTCTGGAGGCCGACGGCAGCGCGATGTACACCCTCAGCGCGCTCTGGACCCAGGCGCGCGAGAACCTCGACGTCACCGTCCTCGTGCTCAACAACCGCAGCTACGCGATCCTGCGCCGGGAGGCCCGCCGCATGCTGGGTCCTTCCGCCGAGCCGCTGGCGGACCTCTTCGACCTGGACCGGCCCGACCTGGACTTCGTCCGCCTCAGCGAGGGCATGGGCGTACCGGCGTGCCGTGTCCGGACCGTCGGCGAACTGACCGACCGGTTGAAAGGGGCGCTGTCCGAGCCCGGACCACACCTCATTGACGTGCCGGTGCCCGCGGCCCACTGACCCGGCGGAGCGCCGCGACCGTACGAAGGACCAGGACCTGGTGAGGAGCGAGCAGCCCGTGACGACCGAGCCGCACCACGCATCCCGACCGACGCGCGCACCCGAGGAGGCCCTCGCCGGCCTGTTCGCCGAATGCCTCCAGATACCCTCGGTCGGTCCCGACGACGACTTCTTCGTGCTCGGCGGCTACTCGCTGACCGCGACGACCCTGTCGGCGCGCATCCGCAGCGCCCTGGGCGTCGAGGTGACCACCGCGGACATCTTCCGCAACCCGACCGTGCGGAGCCTGCGCGCCGCCCTCGACAGCGGGCGCGAGGCGGCGCGCCTCGTCCGGCCCGCCGACCGCGCCATGGCGATCCCCGCGTCCTTCGCCCAGGAACGCCTGTGGATCCTCGACCAGTTCACCGGCCCCAGCAGCCTCTACAACGTCGCGATGGTCCTCCGTCTGAGCGGCCCCCTCGACCAGGCCGCCCTGCGTAGGGCACTCGGTGACGTACTGGAGCGTCACGAGGCCTTGCGCACCCGGGTCGTCCTCGGTGAGGACGGGCCCGTGCAGGAGGTCCTTCCGGCACCGCGGGAGGCGCCGCTGCACCACACCCGCGTGACGACGGGCACGGTGGTGGAGGCCGTGCGGGAGGCCGCCGGTCGCTCCTTCTGTCTGGACACCGAGATCCCCTTCCGCGCCGCGCTGTTCGCCGACGACACCCGCGCGGACGGCTCCGCGGCTGACGGCTGCGACGCGTACGTCCTGCTCCTGCTGATCCATCACATCGCGGTCGACGGCTGGTCCAACAATCGCCTCACCAGGGACATCGGCCTCGCCTACCGGGCCCGCATCGCCGGGCGGGACGTACCCTGGGAGCCCCTGCCCGTCCAGTACGCCGACTACGCGGTGTGGCAACGCGCCCAGTACGCCCCGGACCGCCCCTCCCCCACGGCCCTCCGGCAGACGGAGTTCTGGCGCGCCGCCCTGGCAGGGGCCCCCGAGCCGCTGGTGATGGCCACCGACCGCCCCCGTCCTCCGGTGCCCAGCGGCAGAGGCGACCAGCTGCCGCTGGCCCTCGACCCGGCGCTCCACCGGGACCTGCTGAGCACGGCCCGGCGCTCGGGCTGCACCGTGTTCGTCCTCGTCCACGCCGCACTCGCCCTGCTGCTGCACCTGCGCGGCGCGGGAGAGGACGTCGTCATCGGCGCGACCGTGGCCGGGCGGCCGGACGCCTCCCTCGACGGCCTGGTGGGGTTGTTCGTGAACACCCTCGTGCTGCGGGTCGATCTGTCGGGCGCCCCCACGGTGGCCGAGGCGGTGCGCCGTACGCAGGTGACGGACCTCGCGGCCCTGGAGCACCAGGACCTCCCCTTCGACCGTGTCGTGGAGGTGGTGAACCCGCCGCGGTCGGCGGCGTACGGACCGCTGGTGCAGGTCCTCCTGGCGTTCCAGGCGGGCCCCGTCGAGCCGCCGGAGCTGACGGGCCTGCGCGCCGAGGCCGAGATCCTGCCGCTCAAGGTCGCCAAGTTCGATCTCACCTGGGAGCTGACCGAGGCCTTCGACGGCGACGGCGGACCGGCCGGTGTCACCGGGCACCTGGAGTACGCCGAGGACCTCTTCGACCGGGAGACGGCCCGCGCCATGGTCGAGGACCTGGGTCTGATCCTGCGGGTCATCGCCGGGGAACCGGACCGGCCGATCCATGATCTCCCCTGTGGTAGAACGGCGTTCGCCGAAAGCAGCGGCGACCTGTGAGCGCCGGGCCGACCGATCCAGCGGAGGAGACCGTGCCGAGCACCACCCGACGCCGCGTCCTTGACCGGGTGCCACCGCTGTTACGCCAGACCGCCTTCCGCAGATACTGGACCGCCCAGTCGATCTCCTACCTGGGCGATCAGATCACCTTCGTCGCCCTGCCGCTGGCCGCGGTCCTCGCCCTGGACGCCAACGCGGCCCAGCTGGGCGTCCTCTCGGCCGCCGCGTCCCTTCCCAATCTGCTGTTCTCGCTGCACGCGGGCTCGCTCATCGACCGGTCCGGGCGGCTGCGCACCACGATGATCGTCGCCGACCTCGTCCGCGCGCTGGTCCTGGTGACCGTGCCGATCGCCTACTGGCTCGACGTGATGACGCTGCCGCAGCTGTACGTCGTCGCCTTCGTCACGGGGACGTTCGGCATGTTGTTCAGTCTGTGCGCCAACAGCCTCCTGGCCGTCGTGGTGCCGCGTGAGCAGCTGCTGTCGGGCAACGCCCTGGTCAAGGGGAGCTACAACTTCTCCTTCGCGGCGGGTCCCGGGATCGGCGGTGGGCTCGTGCAGATCCTGTCCGGTCCCGTCGCGATCGTCCTCGACGTCGTCTCCTTCGTCGGTTCGGCCCTGCTGCTGCGGTCCTTCTCGCCGGAGGAGCCCCGGCCCGCGCCCGCGGGCCGCAGACATCTGCGGGAGGGGCTGCGGTTCGTGCTGCGCACCCCGGTCCTGCTCGCGAAGTTCTTCGCGGACGCCAGCCTCAACTTCTTCTACACGATCTACTTCACGCTCCTGGTCCTGTACGCGGTGCGGGAGCTCCACCTGTCGTCCGGCCTCGTCGGTGTCGTGATCGCGGCCGGTGCCGTCGGCGCGATGGCCGGGGCGGCGCTCACGACCCGGGCGAGCCGGTCGCTGGGGGTGGGCGGGGCCTTCTTCCTCGGCGCGTTCCTCTATCCGGGGGCCCTGGTCCTGGTGCCGCTGGCCCAGGGACCGGTGTGGCTGGCGGCCACGTTGCTGATCGTGGCCGAGTTCGTCTCCGGCATCGGCCTGATGGTGTGTGACATCTCCGCGACCTCGATCCAGCTCGCGTTGACGCCGCACCGGCTCCGCGCCCGGGTGCAGGGCGCGTTCATGCTGTTCAACAAGGGGTCCCGGCCGCTGGGCGCGCTCGTGGGCGGCGCCCTGGGCAGCTGGCTGGGGCTGCGCCCGACGCTGTGGCTGGCCACGCTGGGCGGCGTCGTGAGCATCCTGTTCATCCTGCCGAGCCCGCTGCGGCGGCTGAAGGACCTGCCTGCCGAGGCGGAGTGACGAGGAGGCGGAGCACCCCGGCGAATCGGCTCGCCGTCCCGCCGGGGCTCCCTCCCCGCTCAGCGGCTCACGCCACGGAGCTGAGGGCCTCGGTGGAGGCGACCTCAAGGGTGGGCAGGATCTCCCGCGAGCGCAGCACCATGCCCTGGCAGTAGTTCGCGTTGTGCTCCAGGCTCCGCTGCCGCTGGTACGGCATCTTCTGCCGCCCCCGGTGGTCGATGTGCAGGGTGACCCGCTCCGCCCCCGCGTCGTCGGCTTCGAGCATCTCGCGCCCCACCAGCAGGCGGAACAGCTCCGCGGACACCTCGACCAGGTGGCCCTTGTCGTCCGGCCGGCCGAGCAGGGTGACCTCGGTGAACGCGTAGTCCGGCGTCCGTACCGGTTCGCGGTAGATGTAGGCACGGGTGAGGAGGTCCATCTCGAAGGCCTGGCGCGCCATCGGGTCGGCCCACCACTCCTGTTCGGCGACGAAGTCGGCCAGCAACCGGTCGAACTCCTCGCGGTGCGAGCTCAGCACCATGTGCGCGGTCTTGCCGGTGTTCAGCAGGTCGTAGTTGCCGAGGTCCTTCGTCGACTGGATGAAGAACCGGCACACCTCCGAGTCGGGCCTGCTCCGGAAGTAGCGGGCCATCTCGGCGAACAGGTCGCCGTAGGAGAGGGTTCCGGTCGCGTCGAGGTATCCCGAGAGCACGAACAGGGCGCGCATGTTGTACAGGGTGTACAGCGCGTGGTTCACCCAGTAGCCCTCGTAGCAGTCCTCCTCGGTCACCCATTTCGTGCCGAGGACGACCTCCGCCTCGGACACGTCGCTGGCCGCCTCGGCGGTCACGATGCCGAGGGCCTCCCGCTGCGCGTACATGGGCGTGTTGTGCAGGAACAGCTGCGGATAGACGATGATGGTGTCGGCGTACGAGCGGCAGAGCCTGGTCAGCCCGTCCTTGAACGAGGTGAGGGTCTCGCCGGGCAGCGGCCAGATCATCTCCACGTACGAGCTGATCCGCTTCTCCCGGAGCAGGCGCTGCAGCCCGATGTAGGTCTCCTCGCGGATGTTCTTCCGGTCCACCATCTCCAGCGTCGATTCGTTGACCGTCTGCAGCGAGATGGGCTGGCTCACCATCAGTCCGCCGCGTACGAAGATCTCGGTGATCTCCGCCATGCGCTCGGGCCGGTTCTTGGCGGCGGCCATGTGGACGATCAGTGGGTAGCCGTTCTCCTCGCTGCATTCGACGATGTACTCGCTCAGGGCGATGTCGCGGGGTGAGAGGCCCCAGTTGGCATCGGCGATCATCAGCGCGTTGTAGCCGTGCTCGCTGACCCACTTGAGCTCGTTCTTGATCCGTTCTTCTTCGAACTTGTTGACCTTGGAGTTCGTGGCGGCGCCCCAATAGCAGAAGGTGCAGCGGAACGGGCAGCCGCGGTTCGTCTCCATGATGGCGAAGCTGAATTCGTGACCGTCGAAGACGCCGTTGAGGAACGGCGAAGGAATGTCCATCAGGTTCTGGATCCTGGGCGCCGCCTCGGTGGTGACGAGTTCGCCCGCGGACCAGAAACTGAGCCCCGGCACCTTGTGCATGTCCGGATTCCGCGCGCCGAGTTGCCGGATGAATGCGAGGGACGTGCGTTCCCCCTCTCCGTTGCACACGTAGACGTTCTGAGCGCCGTCGCTCAGATAGGTCGCGGCGTGGTTCATCACCTGGGGTCCGCCCAGCAGGTAGTGCGCGTCGGGGCGCAGGGCACGCAGTTCCTTCAGCAGCCAGCGGACCAGCTTCATGTTCCAGATGTAGCAGCTGAACGTATAGAGGTACGCGTCCTTGTCGGCGAGCTGCCGGAGCAGGTCGCGCCGGTCGCCGGTGACCGGGAGGGACACGATCTCGAAGGTGTGGGCCGCCGCGACCTCGTCGTCGTCCTGGGCGAACGCCTGGATGTAGCCGGAGGCGAGCGGCAGGATGTTCTCGTAGGTGGGCAGTTCCACCAGCACGATCCTCCGGCGGTCCCGCGTGGCCGTCCCGGCGTCCGTGGTTCCGGATAATTCCTGGCTTTCCATGCTCGTGCCCCCTATGCCCTCTGCCCGTCGTGACCGCTCACGAGATACGTGGACATGGCGTCCGTGACGGTCGCCATGTTGTCGAGATAGAAGAAGTGCCCGCCCGGCATCAGACGCGTGACGCTTTCCGCCGTGCCCAGGTCGCTCCAGCGTTCCGCCTCGGCCGGGGGCACGAGGTCGTCGTTCTCTCCGCCGAACACCACGATGGGGATGTCCAGCCTGCGGAGCGCATCGCCGTACGCGTAGTTCCTGAAGAGCTTCACGTCGCCCCGCAGGGTGCGCAGTGCCTGGCTCATGACCTCCGGGTGGTTCCTGAGGTCGTCGGAAACGCCCTCGTACGTCCCCAGGATGCCCAGGAGCCACTCGTCGGTGATCTCCTCCTCGGTCGCCGGGTTCGGCCGGTGCCGGTGGGGAGGAACGGCTCCGGAGGCGAAGAGCACGGCGGGCGCGCGCCCCGCCGACTGTTCCCTCCAGCAGAGCTCGTATCCGACGTAGGAGCCCATGCTGTGGCCGAAGACGTAGAGCGGCCCGTCGAGGTCGCCCAGGGCTTCGAGGACCTCGTCGACGATGCGGTGGAGGTCGGCCGCGACCGGTTCGTCGGCGCGCGAGGCGCGGGCGGGGTACTGGGCCGCGAGGATGCGCAGGTCCTCGGGGAGCCAGTCCGCCCACGGGCCGTAGTTCTGTGCCGACCCTCCCGCATGGGGCAGGACGAGCAGCGTTCCCCGTCCGGGGCCCCCTGCTCCGGGGCGCATCTCCCACAGGCACGCTCCGGGCCTGCTCGCGCGGGTCGCCGGGGCGGGCGAGCCCGCGGTCGGCCGCGCCGACTTCGCCACCCGCTGGTCGATGCGTTCGGCCAGTTCGGCCAGGACCGGCGCGTCGTTCAGCACCCGGACCGTGATGTTGATGTCCCAGTCGCGGCGTACGCGCAGGACGACCTTCGTGGCCAGCAGCGAGTCACCACCGACATCGAAGAAGTCCTGGTCGCGCTTGATCTTTTCCCTGTCCAGCCGCATGACGTCGGCCCAGATCCCGGCGAGCCGCTGTTCGGTCGCCGTCTTGAAGTCGCTGTGTTCCACGCGCCCCCCTCTTCGGATGGATTCCGTTCGTGCGGTGCTCCCCCGTTCCCGGACCGTGCCCGGGGTCCGTTCGCCGCTCTCGCCGTCCGGCGTCATGGCGTCGGGGGTGCGAGTGCGGCGGTGATGGCGTCCCGGTCGGCCTTTCCGCTGGGAGTGCGCGGCAGTTCCGGCAGGACGGTGAGGGAGACCGGGATGAACTGCTCGGGCAGGAGTTCGGTGAGTGCCTTGAGCGTCCTCGCGCCGTCGAACACGTCCTCGTCGACGTCCACGGTCACGGCGGCGCGCAGCTGCCGGGAGCCCTCGGCGATGTCCACCACGACGGTGACCGCCTCGACGATCCCCGGCTGCTCCAGCAGGCAGGCGTCCACCTCCAGTGGGTTCACGCGCACGCCGCGGATCTTCACCTCGCGGTCGATCCGGCTGAGGAGGTGCACGGTGTCCCCCTCGACGCGCACCAGGTCACCGGTGCGGAAGGCGTGGCGGTGCCCCTGTGGCGTCGTCTCGTCGAGCGTGACGTACCGCTCGGCGTTGAGGGCCGGCTGGTTCAGATAGCCCACGGACAGCGGTGCGCCGGCGACCAGGAGTTCACCCACCGACGGTTCGCCCGGCTCGGTGGGGGCGACGAGGACCTCGCAGCCCGGCAGCGGGCGTCCGATCGGGGGGAGCGTGGGCCAGGTGTCGCTGGAACCCGTGAGCGTGTGCACCGCGACCATGGCGGACTCGCTCTGTCCGTAGTGATTGTTCAACCGGCAGCCAGGAAGGCGACGGAAGAGATCACGGACCGCCGGGGTGCACACGAGCTGCTCTCCCGCGGTGTTCACCTCGGCCAGGGCGAGGTGCTCC